>NZ_JBFRNC010000028.1:0-117790 GCF_041470825.1 Vibrio sp. 10N.261.55.A10
GCTTCGTAATCTTGCCCTGACGTCCGAGTGACGAGTTTCACTCCAATCACGTTAGGAGCTCCATTTTCGTCTATATATAGCGAGACGTTTAAGGGGATGCCTAACGTACTCAAATGCTCTTTATGTACCAGACTCGACTCTAAAACAGGATCGTGAAACATAATTGTCAGCGAGGGCAAAAGCGGCTATTCAGCTTGATTAGCAAACCTAGAATATTCAAACGCGATAGCATTTAACAACTGAGGTAAGTCTTTAATATTTTGTTTATTAATTTCGATATAATCATCAACGAAGTGGTCTTTTTCTTCGGCTAACTTATTGATAGAACAACCTAATAATAGAATACAACTTAGCGCTAAAAGGGTTAGCTTCTGCATTTACCATGCCTTGATTAGTTTTAGATAAGGGATGAGGATAGAAGTGGTAAAAAGCTCGAAAGGCGCTCAATAAATCGACATTCACTTTTATTGAGCATGAACCTTCTCGTAGTTCCATTTCAATCATATTTACTCAGTCATTTAACTGTTATTGCGTCTTATCAATCCAATATTTCACCATTACCGAAAACTCTTGATACCTATCTTGATAACAAAAATGACCACTGCCTTTGAATACTGTTAACTCAGCATTCGACATACGTTTAGCTAAACGTTCTCCATTATCGACGTAAAGAATTGCATCGTTTTCTCCCCAAAATATCTGAGTGGGTAACTCTATTTTATCGAGCAATGGATCAACCGTTGCTAGACTTTTTGGGTAGTCTTTAAACCATTGCATGACGGCAGGAATTCGATTGCGATAAGAAGCAATATAGTCGGAAATCTCTTCTTGATTGGGGCGATAGTTCGTATAGCAAACCTTGATACAGCCTTGAACTAAAGAGCCAGCCCCTGTCACTTTAAAAACAGTGCGCCAAAACGATGAGTCGACCATTTTTCGGATGGCGCTTGCATTTGACGAAGGATTAATTGCTGGACCATCGCCTATCAATAAACTTTTGACATCATTGTCATATGTGCCCACGTAGTAAACGATCGCGGGCATACCAACGTCAGGCCCCAATAAATGTGGTTCTTGAATATCCAAATGATTTAAGAATTCTTTTAAAAAGTCGCCTTGAGCCTTGAAAGACATGTATTCAATCCCGCCCGCACTGCCGCCGAACCCAGGCATATCGTAAGCATATAGGTTGTAGTATTCAGCCAACCCACTCCAGATAGGGGCATACGCAAGAATGCTTTGAGGAAAAGGGGAAAGCATCACAAGAGTCGGTTTACCAATCGCTTCAGAATGTGCGTATCGAATATCGACACCATTTATCTTGGTTCGCTTTATTGGCATGGATGGTGTCGTTTCAAATGTTGGGAACATTGGATAGTCGTTTTTTCTTCGCAACTGCTCCAAGCTTTTATATTCAGAAGTCAATAACATCAGTGCCGATGCGTTAATACGATCAAACACGCTAATTTTTTCTATCTTAGGAGTATGTGTCATTAATTAATCTCTATTTAATTCTCTGAAGTTAAAAGACGCTGAAACCATGATTAAAAATTTCCATCCAATTTATTTCTGGTTCTCAAAAATAGTATTGGGGTTTACTCAACTCAGTATTTACAGCTATCAATAATTGTAGTTAACACCATTATTACTAATATTATCGCCACTACTTTACCGATATATTTGATGTTAACTAACATCGTTGGGGTCTGTTAAAACTCGTTAAATTACGTCATTTATGCTATGTTTATGACCTAATTCACAGAGGTTTGGATGGATGAATGACTATCAACACAACTTACTTTATAAGGGTAAATAGCCTGATGAATTTGTATTACAACGTATGTAATCAATATTATTCAGATCCAATCTCCCCACAGACAATTCCCCAATCCGCGTTTAATCACACAATGAACCTGTTGCCCATTTCTGAGGTATTTCAGCTTTATGAAGAACTCGAATGCTATACAAAAAATCCAAACTTTATGCTCGAGGCTGTGCGCCATTTCCGGGTCGAAGACTTGGGCGGATTAGGCCAATGGATGTTCTCTGGTCATGACTTAATGTCGACGATAAGAAAGGTAAATTACGGCATGGGGTGTATTCAATCCGGTGCTTTTTGGGTTGCTGCACCTGCGGGGTCTATCATCAAGTGGACTTACAACAATCAGTATGATGCAGAACACTTAGACGTTCATGACAGTATTAGAGTCGCTGTTTTGATGTCAAAAATATTGAAAAAATACCTTGGGGCAGACTTTGCTCCGATGCGCGTACTACTTTCAGGAGAGCGTGCGGATGAGAAACTATATCAAGATTATTTTGGCTGTGATGTCGCGTGGAATCATCATCAAACAGAGATCTGGTTTCATTCCAGCTTACGCTTGGCAAACCTGGCTGATAATCAAGATACCAAGCAAACCTTTTCGCTGAATTTTGAGGATTTGGACCGATGTTTAGACATGCCCGATCCTAGCGATGACACTAAGTTAGTTTATGAAGCCATCAACTACTCATGTCATTTTGGTTTACCGACACTCGAAAGAGTATCGAACCTGTTGGGCCTATCAATTCAGCAGTTTCAACGTAGATTCCATAAATATGGCCACAACTTTACCGAAATGTGTGGTTTTGTCTTAAGCAACAAAGCGGTCAAAATGCTAAGCCAATCAATACCAGTCGAAGAAGTTGCAAGCAGTTTAGGGTATAACCATCTCGATAGCTTTACGCATATGTTTAAGAAGCATCGAGGCATGACACCCAAGCAATATCTCAAATCATTGGAATAAAATAAAACATCCGCAGAGTGTCTCTACTTGCGGATGAGAAAGGTTGCATCACCTCGCTAGATGGCTTGGATACTGATCTCGACACGGCGATTGCAGGCTCTTCCGTCTTCGGTTGCATTGTCACAAATAGGGTAACGTTCACCAAGGCCGCTGGTACTGATTCGTCCACCTTTCACTTTTTGATTCACTAAGTAAGCTTTTACTGAATCAGCACGTTTCTCAGACAACTGCTGATTAGAAGCATCATTGCCAGTACTGTCGGTATAGCCTTTGATCTGCAAATACGAATCTGGGTACTCGACCAATATTCTCGCAACACCATTCAATGAATTGTATACCGTCGCTTCAAGTAGGTATTCACCAGAGCGAAAACCGATGCCGTTTTCCATCACCAACACTAACTCATTTTCACCAACACGCTTTACTTGAACGCCTGAATCTAGCAACTCCTGACGCAAAGCTTCCTCTTGTTTATCCAGTGAGTAGCCGACTCCTCCACCGATGAGACCGCCAGCCGTTGCCCCAATTAACGCTCTCTTTTTCCGTTCTTTTGAATTATCTCCAGATAGGAGACCAATCGCAGCACCAGACAAAGAACCAATCGCAGTCCCTTTTGTTGTGGAATTCGTTTCCATCTCACCAGTCGTTGCGTCCTGACGTTGAGTCGCCTGACAGCCCACCAAGCTCGTTAATAGCAACAGAGAGATAATAGGTTTAATGCATCTTTTTATTTCAGAAGATATGAATAGCATAAATATATTCCAGTTAAATTTAGACTTTCGATTAAATATTCACTGAATAGCAAACATATTAAAATTACAGACCACGACTGTGGCCCGTAATTTCATTAATAATCTTATTTTTAATAATTCGGAATTAAATAACCGAATTAACTCTGGTTCTAGATCTAGAAAGAGTAGAAGTAGTAGAGCTGCGACTTCATACGTAAAATGATTCCACGTATTACATCAAGAAACGCCATAAGCTCTGTTGGCTTTTCTCCGCTAATCCAAGCTAAACCAACCGAGCCGACTGGTACGCTATAGCCTTCAGGTTCAAAGACTTTCAACCTAACAAAGTGATGTTTGTTTTGTAGGTTCTTGCCTGTCGTAGAGCGAACATTCTGGTCAAAGCCAAGCAAGTTACTTTGCGCTTCGCCGGTTGCTTCAATAATACCTTCAACCTCTGCCGTGAATACTTTCCCTGGATAAACTGGCGTTGTAAATTCAGCCAATTGACCCGGTTTAACATTTCTAATCGCTTGATGATTCACTCTCATCAATACGTATTTCTCGTTGGTGTACATCTGCAATCGTGGAACTCTAGAAACAAGCTGACCTTCACGAAGAATAAAGTTAGTCACAAAGCCATCAGCGGGTGCATAAATCTTGGTGCTATCAAGATCCCATTTTGCTTTATTCACCTTCTGAATTGTTTCGTTAAAGTCTGACTGACGGGATTCAACCGAGAGTTCCGCTTTGGTTATTTGTAGCTTGGCTTTCTCTACATCAGATTTCTTTTTGCTCAGCTGTGACTCAAGCTTGGCCACAGTGTACACAGCAGAATCGGCGACCGTTTGCTGGTTATCAATCATGCTTTCAGTGATCGTATTACGCACGACTCGGTTTTGTTCAAGATAACGCTTCAACGTTCTTTTCTGTAAGTCTCTATTTGACTGAGCAGCTGAAAGCTCACTTTGTGTCATTTCAAAATCATGTAACGCTGCCTGATAGCTGGATTCAGCGATTTTTACTTCTTCAGCCGCAGTGCTAACCGCTACGTTTGCCGAGTCGCGCGAAATCTTCGCTTGTTCATAAGCAATTTGATAAGGCTCGTTTTCAATCTCATAGATTAACTGCCCTTTCTCAATGCGTTGGTTAGGGGTGATATAAATCTGGTCGACCTTACCCGAGACATTGGTTGAGGTTGGGCGAAGCTGAATGTGAGGAGACTGCACCACAGAGCCTCCCGACAAATCCATTGGTGTATAGTTAATTAATCCTACCCACACAAATAACAACCAACCACTGCCTCCTAGATAAGCGAATGCTTTCGTCCCTGTGTTCCAAGGCATGCCAACAAGTCTTAATAAATAGATGAACAAACACCAAACCGCTAAACCTTCTAACATTTAGACATCCTCTGATTGATTAACTTGAGCCGGAGAATTCCATAAATCACGCAGTCGGATAATGGCTTTTTCAAAATCTACAAAAGCAATGATAATGGCGAGCACCCACACCCAGTGCCAAATGAAGCCAATCCAAGTGAGCGCGGTAATCAACCCTATCTGATGGTGGTCAGTCTTATGAGCCTTTTGAATAGGGATCTCGTGAAGCTTCCAAAAACCGAACAGGCCAGCCGCTATGGTGCTGATCAGCACGATAGCGGCTGCTATATGTAAAACGGTATCTGCAGAGGTCTCTACATAAGGGATACTGATTAAACTCATTGCTCATACTCTTGTAAATTAAGACCAACACAGGATATATGCCACCCACTTACAACGGCAATTTTAGATAAATTACGTCATATAAAATAACATGATGATATAAATCACCAGATAAGGTGTGCGATATATCAAAGTAGCAAGGTATTAAGTTCAGTAGCCTGACGCTATTAAGGAGAGCTGATGAGATTCACAGCTAACGCTGCTTAAGTAGGTGGGAATGCCGATAGAAAGATTAGATAACGACAAAACATGGCAAGTCATGCACCAACGTAGATTAAGCAAAGTAGGTGATGTCTATGATGTCTGTTGAAGTGGCTTTTTTACCTATACAAGTTTAGGCAGCTATTTCCGAACACAATGTTTTTATCAGTAATGGTTTACACACCATAAATACTAGAACATTAAGCCAATGGAACATTATTCAGCAGACTTATACCTCAACAAAAGCACAAAAATTTAACATTTAGCTCCAAAAGCACCACATGGCGCAAACAATCACCCTAAAAGTAAACTATTCCTAGACACCCTCTTAGATCCCGCTAATATGACCGCCCATTCCACTAGTGTATAGTTGGATTTGGTACAACTTTATAAAAAAATACATCACTATAATAAATTAACAATTGCAGGTATTTTATGCAAAATCACAACATGCTCGCCCGCATCGCTCGTGGAAATCTCGTTCTACAGATCCTTGCTGGTATTGTTTTCGGTGTCGTTCTCGCCATGGTTTCTCCTTCAGCAGCTCAAGATGCAGGCCTATTAGGTAGTCTGTTTGTTGGTGCTCTGAAAGCTGTTGCCCCAATTTTAGTATTCATTCTTGTTGCAGCTTCTATCGCAAACCAGAAGAAAGGTCAGCATACTCATATGCGTCCAATCATTGTGCTTTACCTGATTGGTACGTTCTCAGCTGCACTGACTGCTGTAGTAATGAGCTTCATGTTCCCAACCACTTTGACACTGGTTGCTGGCGCTGAAGGTGCTAACCCTCCTCAAGGTATTGCAGAAGTTCTTCATACGCTTCTATTCAAGCTTGTAGATAACCCAGTTAGCGCACTAATGAACGCTAACTACATCGGTATTCTTGCTTGGGCAATCGGTCTTGGTCTTGCTCTGCACCACGCATCAGCAACAACAAAAGCGGTTTTCGAAGACCTTAGCCACAGTGTTTCACACATTGTTCGCTTCATTATTCGTCTTGCGCCATTTGGTATCTTCGGCCTTGTTTCGACTACATTCGCAACAACGGGCTTCGATGCACTAGCAAGCTACGGTCAACTGCTAGCGGTTCTACTAAGCTCAATGCTGATCATTGCTCTTGTCGTTAACCCACTGCTTGTCTTTGTAAAGACAAAACAGAACCCATACCCACTTGTACTGCAATGTATTCGTGAGTCTGGTGTAACGGCATTCTTCACTCGTTCAAGCGCTGCAAACATCCCAGTGAACATGAACCTTTGTAAGAAGCTAGAGCTAGATGAAGATACTTACTCTGTATCAATCCCTCTAGGCGCAACCATCAACATGGCGGGTGCTGCAATCACCATCACTGTGTTAACGCTTGCAGCTGTACACACAATGGGTATTGAGATTGATATCTTCACTGCGATTCTACTAAGCCTTGTTGCTGCAATTTCAGCATGTGGCGCATCAGGCGTTGCCGGTGGTTCACTGCTACTGATTCCTCTAGCTTGTGGCCTATTCGGTATCTCAAACGATGTAGCGATGCAGGTTGTAGCGGTTGGTTTCATCATTGGTGTGATTCAAGATTCGGCTGAAACAGCGCTTAACAGCTCAACTGACGTAGTGTTCACTGCGGCTGTATGTAAAGCTGAGCAAAACAAAGCTTAACAGCTCTTGGTATTAGGCTTTAACTCTAAGCTCTAAGCTCTAAGCTCTAAGCTCTAAGCTCTAAGCTCTAAAAGCAAATAGCACACAAATAAAAAGGGAAGCATTCGCTTCCCTTTTTTGTTGTCTTGGTTTTCTAGATTACGGTTAGAAGCTATATAGATTTATAGCTTTAGTCATTCTTGTCTAACTCATCAAAGCTAACCAACACGTTTTAGTGGTTGCTTTTCCAGCTTGGATCCACTGTTGCCTGACTGAAGTCTAGAGAGTTAGGGCTTGCTTCTTTGTTATGCGTTGCTTGATCGCTGGATGACCCTTGATTCGCAGCACCGCTTGGCGTCGCCTGCTGGCTGTAATCGACGTTAGAACCTTGCTCACTCGACGCTTTGGTCTCTAAATGACTACCATCGACATTTAACTCCTCACCTTCTTCATCGGGCGCTTCTTTAACCTTCTTAGGGACAGGGACATTGCGTTTGTAGAGCTTGTTGAGCGCCTTAATGATTGAGTGCTTAGTGATTGCTTCTTGTGTCAGCTTAGTCATTATCGGTTTAGTCAGAGCCTGTAAGCCTACGACAGCATCCACACCAAGTTCCCCGCCGACTTTATCCCTCAAGTGCTTGGCTTCTGAGTAACCAAAATGAGCCGATAGAAATAGCCAGATATAAGCGATAGCGTTACCGTGTTCACCATGGTCAATCCAAGCTTCACCAGCTCTAAACATGGCTTCTGCACTGTTCTTTTCTGCGGCAGTTTCAAACCAGTACACCGCTTCGCCGTGATTCGGTTCAACACCCACACCGTTCAAATAACTCATACCAAGTTTGATCTTGCCGTCTAAGCTATTCTTTTCCGCGGCCTTTTGGTACCACTCGACAGAGCTTTCGGCAGAGTAGTCTGGGTTTTCTTTATCTAGACACCAGTCACCAATGAACAGCATCGCTTCAGTATTACCACCAGCCGCAGACTCTTCAATATAGGTATAACCCTTAGGGATGTTCTTATCGGTTCCGCGACCAAAGACAAGCGCTTTGCCCATCTCAAATTTCGCAGACACGTCATTGTCCAATGCGGATATCGCAAGCTGCCAAAAGTTGGCTTTTTCTCTTAAAATCAGGTCTTCTTTACGCTTCATGCTTAGGCGCACAATGCCGTACATGCCATTGATATTATCGAGTTGCGCTGCTTTGTCGTACCAATACAGAGCTTCCTTAATATTGTTACGTTCAGCTTCTTTTGCCAAATACAGTATCGACGGTACATGCCCAGTTTCGGCTTTGAAGTGACGCTCTTTTTGCTCTTGTATGCGCGCTTTTTCAATCGCTTTTCGGTAAGCGACAGCACGAGCCTTACGTTCTTGTTCCAAGCGCTGCTTTCTTAGCGATAAAGAGATCAGCCACACGGCGACAAGTATTAACGAAAGAGCCGTCGCACCAATTGCGATTCCCATTGTACTCATAAAATATTTTAACCTAACTCGGTTGATACCAGCCTCGGTGTCGAGGAGTTATCAACCTATAGTGAATGTTTCGAATTACAGGGAAAAGCGCCGTTATTAAAACGTTCCGCCCTAAAATGAACTCAGTTCAGTATCTCAGGAATACATAACGATAAAAAGTCTACTTAGACCTATCCGTATGCACTCCATAAATGGTGTGATCTTGCTTCAATATCGATTACTTATGAAGACTACCTTTCACCAAAAAATCAGTAGTAAAGGGAATGATTTTCCACTCTCTATCTCTTACACTTATGGTTAGGTAAGCTGCCCATAAATGTATGCCAACTCAGCGACCGTTTTCGCAGAAAACTTCTTCATCAAACTCGCTCGGTGTACTTCCACGGTTCTCATTGCGATGCACAATTCATCGGCTATTTTCTGGTTACGCTTACCGTCGATAATTTGTTTGAGAATGCCTATCTCACGCTCGGTTAATGATGCGTACGCTTGGCGATACACGTTCATGTGTAAGTGCTTTTCAGAAGCGTCCAAACCTTGTTTGATCGCCTCAGCTAACTCATTACCTTTAACTGGCTTTTGAAAGAAATTCACCGCGCCGGCTTGTAAGGCTTCAACCGCCATTGGCACATCACCGTGACCCGTCAGATAAATCACCGACAGTGGGCTCTGCGCTTTCACCATCAACTCATGAACTTGCTGCCCTCTCATCTCTGGCATGCGGCTGTCTAAAACCACACAACCCGGTGCACTCAAATCCACTGAGTCTAAAAAACTGGGGCCATCTTCAAAAGCTGACACAGTGAAATCATGCTCTTCTAATAAGAACACCAACGAATCGCGCATCGACTCATCGTCATCAACCACATAGACAGGAAGCCTTTGATGAAGTTCAGACATAACAAGATTCCTTATGAATCATTTGAAAGAGAGAAAGGCAGTGTCACCGCAACATGACATCCATGTGGGGTAAGTGACGTGATCGTCATTTGACCACTGTGATCTTCAATAACATCTTGGCAAATCGCGAGCCCAAGCCCCAAGCCATTTTCTTTGCTGCTCACAAAGGCTTGAGTCACTTCTTGTTCAGTGAAGTCTAAGCCCGTTCCGTTATCGATAATCGACAACGTTATTTTATCCGGTTGATACTCGGTAATCACTTTAATTGTCGCTGGCTCACTGTTTTTGTTATCAATATCAGACGCAGCGCTTTGTTCGCGATGCATCTGAGCATTACATGCATCAGTCGCATTGTTGATCAAATTTACAACTACCTGCTGCAATCCGACAGGGTCAACATGTAGCTTGATAGGTGCACCCACAACATAACGTTCAATGGTTATCTTGTGCTTCTGTAATCGGAATTGCAGTAACTCAATGGTGTCTGTAAGTAGCTGCTCGATATCGGTCTGAGACTTCTCTGATGAGCGCTTTTTGATCATGTTTCTCAAGCGCTGGATGATTGCATCTGCACGGTCCACTTGAGACTGGATCTTTTCAAATACAGGCTCTATATCGGTCAGCGGTTTGTTCTTCGAAATCCGCAGTAAACCACCTTCGCTATAATTCCGAATAGCTGCCAAAGGCTGATTAATCTCGTGTGCCAAGCTACTTCCCAGTTCACCAACTACCGCGATACGTTGTGAGTGCTCTAGCTGTTCACTCTTACTTTTCAGCTTGTACAGCGTCGCTTCTAGTTGCTTTTTGCTGCGACTGAATTTGTATTCTAGCCAGAAGTGGTAAGCATTCAGAGACACGACAAGAATAAAGAACGCCCATGCCCACTGTTGATTGTACTTGAGCCAGATTAACGCTTCTTTCCACCAAGGTTGTTGCAGTGGATGCATGTCGAGTTGTTGATATAGCTTGTCGATCGCCAGCAAGCTTGTCGGTGACGTCCAACCCGATGCATTCGCTGCAATGGCCGGTGCGCTGCTCTTAGGCATCGCAAATAATACCTGACTCATCTGTTTGGCCAGTGCCGAAGAAGCCCGCTCTGTTTTGGCGAACGACCAGTTGGGGTACAACGGCGTAGACACTTGGCATCGGAATCCTTCTGGCGCTTGATTCTCGATAATTCGATATTGCCCCGCCACCAGCAAACCTTCACTGATCATGTTCTCAACTAAACAGCTTGGTACGACAGCCGCTTCAATGTGCCCTTCACGTAGTTGATACAAGCTGGCGTCGATCGGGAAACCTAAAAATTGGGTGTTAGAGAAAAAGTGGTTGGGATTAAGCCCTTGTTGCATCACTTGGTAACGCATAGTGAGGTAACCACCAAAAGCATTTTCAGATACTGCCGCAATCGGCTTACCGCTGAGTTGTTCGAGAGAGATATAAGGCGACATTCTTCTCACCACCAAGGCGGAACCAATGCTGCGTGTATTACTAGTGTCTTGAGCTTCAAAGTTATGACTGGTCATGGTTGCCATCCAAGAAAGCGCATACTGGCGTCCTAATCGAACCGCCTGACCGGGGTTGGTGATGACAAAGTCGACCTCAACACCTTTTACCGCATCAGCCATCTCTTCTAAGTTGAAAGGCTTGAGAACAAAGTGTTTGCCGGGAATGCGCTCCGACAACCAATCCATCGTCGGCTGCCAACGCTGCTGCGCGGAAAGCTTGCCTCGAATAGCCAGCACACCGACCTCAATCACCTGTTCCGACTCAACAGTGTTTGATGTTGTAATCTCTTGCTCCGCTTGAGCGGCTAAACAGATTCCTGCAGTTAGACTCAACCAACAAAGGCTAACGATTGATATTAGGTTTCGGACTGTCACTAAAATCTCTTTCTCCACACTGATGGCATGTTCACACTCGAATAACGCATTGACGACACGTTAAATAGAGCCTTTAAACAAAGCATAACAGCTAGATTAGTAAAACCACATTTGTTCTAGATCAACTTTGATCTGGGTATGTGGAAATCCACAATACCTCGTGAACGGTCAAAAACTGACAATGAGCCTAACAGATCGAATACCCATTTATAGGTACCTCTATGGACTCATTGAAAAGACGGTTTCTCAGCCAATTCGGTAAAGTTTCCGCCGGCGCTGCGCTCATTCCCATTGCCGGAATCAACACCGCAGTCGCCAGCACAGCCATTCGCAATAACAACCAGCCTGACCGCAAGGGCGAAGTAGGTAAACGCTACGCCATGGCGATTGATTTGCGTAAGTGCGTTGGCTGTCAGGCATGCACTGTTGGCTGCAGCGTTGAAAACCAAGCACCAATTGGCCAATTCAGAACCACCGTAAAACAGTATGAAGTCTCCCTTGATGATGGTTCGACTGCTCAACAAGACGTGAAATCTTTCATGTTACCTCGTCTCTGTAATCACTGTGACAACGCTCCCTGCATCAAGGTTTGTCCAGTTCAAGCGACCTTCCAACGCGAAGACGGTATTGTCATGGTCGACAACGAACGCTGCGTAGCCTGTGCTTACTGTGTTCAAGCTTGTCCTTACGATGCTCGTTTCATTAATAACGACACCCTTACCGCAGACAAATGCACCTTCTGTGCACACCGCCTTGAAGACGGCTTACTGCCTGCTTGTGTAGAAACCTGTGTCGGTGGCGCGCGTGTCATTGGCGACCTTAAAGATCCAAACAGCGAGATCAACCGTCTGCTCAATGAAAACCAAGACGACATCAAGGTGCTTAAGCCAGAGCAGAATACCAACCCCCATGTTTTCTATATCGGCATGAACGAGCGATTCGTTAGTCACATTGAAGGCCAACCTGCGATTTATGATCCAGCCGCCATCGATAACTCATCCTCTAGCAAACAAGAATTGGCAATCGCGACACAAGGCAAACAAGGAGAGACAGCATGAATATCACTGAGGTGTTAGTCCCCGCTCAAGAGATCGCTTGGCTACCGTGGGCGGTTCAATATTTCTTCTACATAGGTTCAGCCTACGCGGCCGCTATTTTGTTCTTGATTGCACTGATCTTTAAAAACTCAACCAGTCACCAATTCCGTTCTGCCCTTGTGCTTGTGATGGCCATTGGCGCGATTGTTGGACCATTAGCATTAACCGGTGACTTGCACCAACCCGGACGTGCGTGGCACTTCTATGCTCATATTACGCCTTGGTCATGGATGTCATTGGGCTCTTTGTTTCTACCTTTATTTTCTGGTCTGGCTGTCACGACGGCTTGGGTTTACCTGCGTGACGACATCGCACAGCTTAAACAAAGTGAAAACCCATTTCTAAAACGTTTGTCTTGGCTGACGCTAGGTAAATGGCAAATATCATCAAAGCTGATGATTGCACTCGCTGCTGTGACGGCTATTTCGGGCCTAAGCATCGCGCTTTATACAGGCGCAGAGATTGCGATTTTGGCGAGCCGACCGCTTTGGCATCAACCGGCTTCTCCACTACTTTGGTTCACTACCGCATTCTTTGCTGCAACGGGTTTAACGCTGTTGATTTGGGCTCTTCTGCCTTCAAGCAAGCCAAGCTTAAAACCAACAGACCTAGCTCTGATACAAAGAACCATTACCTTAACGGGTGGCCTTGCCATCATTCTCACGTCGATTTGGGCATCTAACCATGGTCACTTCAGCCTGTATGAGAATGACGCTTGGGGCATCAATTTAGGCATCATGACCACCAGCATTTTGCTGTGCATGATCTTGGTTCTACCACTGCAACGCCTGTCGCAAAGTAAGCTAGGAATTATCTGTGTTGCGCTTGCGACCATAGTTTCTGCATGGGCGGTACGTTGGGTCACCATGATGGAAGTTCAAACCATTCCACGTTTCGATGTTGGCCCATTCCCTTATGAACTGCCGATGGGTAGCGCAGGATTACTCGGCATTGTTGGTATGTGTGGTCTTTGGTTAGCACTTGCATTGTTCGCCTCTGAGATCGTGTCTACTGGTTCTACACGAACAACTGGTTCTGCACCAAAGACAACATCGAAGCCAAACCAAAATACACCTTCACCACTTAACCGCTCACATAGCTTGTAGTCTGAGGAATCATCATGGATAACAAACGTCGTCAATTTTTGAAAACAGGCCTTGCTGCCGGTGGTGTTGGAGCTTTTGCTGCAGGTTATGCGACAACCACAAAACACATGGTTCACGGTGCTATCGATGGCACCGCGGGTAAGAAAACCAACCACATCCATCACGGTAATTCGCTAGAGACGGAATACAGTGTCGATGAGCAAGGTAAGATCTCGCCGAATCCAAACCAACGCGTTGCACCATCAATGTGTTTTGGTTGCTGGACACTGTGTGGCTTGCGTGTACGTATCGATAATCGCAATGACGAAATTTTGCGTATCTCGGGCAATCCCTACCATCCGCTATCAAGTGATCAGCAAATCCCGTTCAAAACACCGGTAAAAGACGCCTACATTGGCTTGTCTGGAGAATCCGGTATCAACAATCGTTCGACAGCCTGCGCCCGTGGTAATGGCATGTTAGAGATCCAAAACAGCCCATACCGAATCACTCAACCCTTAAAACGTGTTGGTAAACGAGGTGAAGGCAAGTGGGAGCCGATCAGCTACGAGCAACTTATCTCTGAGATCACCGAAGGTGGTGACTTGTTCGGTGAAGGCAAAGTTGAAGGCTTGCGATCGATTCGCGACATCGAAACACCACTCGATCCAAATAATCCTGAATACGGACCGAAAGCGAACCAGTTATTGGTGACCAATGCAGGTAATGAAGGTCGTGACGACATCTTGAAGCGCTTTGCATTTAACAGCTACGGCACACGCAACTTTGGTCACCACGGCTCTTACTGTGGTTACGCGTTCCGTGCGGGTTCAGGTGCGATCATGAACGATCTAGACAAGTTCTCGCACTTAAAACCAGATTTCAACAACGCAGAGTTCATTCTTTTCATCGGTATGTCTCCGGCTCAAGCGGGTAACCCGTTCAAGCGTCAAGCAAGACAATTGGCTGAGGCTCGTACCAACGGAAAACTCAGCTACACCATAGTGACACCAAGCCTTCCAGCAGGATCGTCAAGCCTTGCGGCGGGCGATCGCAATAACTGGCTACCGATCAAACCGGGCACCGATTCAGCATTAGTTCTTGGCATGATCCAATGGATCATCGAAAACCAACGCTACAATCACGACTTCTTGTCTCGCCCAAGTGCGCAAGCGATGCAAAAAGCAGGCACCACCCACTGGTGCAATGCATCTCACCTCGTGATCAGTGACGAGTCGCACCCACAAAATGGGCGTATGCTTCGTGCATCGGATATAGGGTTGCTAGAAACAGGCGAACCGATGTCTGACGATGACGGATTTATCGCACTTGATGTGACAACGTCACTATTGGCATCACATATTCAGGTGAATGAAGCGGCTCTGTTCGTCGATCAAGACGTAGAAGTTGATGGCCAGACTGTTCGTGTTAAGTCTTCTCTGCAAAGATTGAAGGAAGAAGCCTTCAAATATGACCTTGCATACTACAGTGAGCAGTGTGAGATCCCGCAGGACCAAATTATTGCGCTAGCGAAACGCTTTACCAGTTACGGGACGAAAGCAGTAGTGGATACTCACGGTGGCAACATGCACACCAACGGCTTCTACAACTCGTTCTCTATTCTGATGCTGAACGCGCTGATCGGTAACATCAACGCGAAAGGCGGTGCGATGGCGAAAGCGGGCGGCTACCCGACTTCGGTTGCAGGTCCTCGTTACGACTTTACCAAGTTTAAAGGTAAGACTAAGCCTCAAGGTGTATTCTTGTCCCGCAGCAAGTTCCCGTATCAAAAAACTAGCGAATACAAACGTCGCGTTGCCGCAGGCGAGTCACCTTACCCGACCCGCGCGCCGTGGTACCCAATATCAGCTCCGCTTTTAACTGAGCACTTATCAGCTGCGATTGACGGTTACCCTTACCGTGCAAAAGCGTGGATCAACCACATGGCGAACCCACTATATGGTGTCCCAGGCTTAGACAACCTGCTAGGCGAGAAGCTTAAAGATCCCAAACAGCTTGGCTTGATCGTGTCTATCGATGCCTTTATCAATGAAACGACTGCCTTATCGGATTACCTAGTGCCAGACACAGTGACCTACGAGAGCTGGGGCATGGCAACACCTTGGCATGGTGTCGCGACCAAAGCGATCACCGCTCGTTGGCCGATTGTTGAGCCTAAAACTTCCCGCACTCAAGACGGACGTGCCATCAACCTAGAGAACTTCTTTATTGATCTAGCGAAAACGCTTGGCCTAGGTGGCTTCGGCGACAACGTAATCAAAGACAATCAAGGTAACTGGCACGGTATTCATAGCGCTGAAGACTTCTACCTGCGCTCGGCTGCTAACTTAGCGTTCGTAAAAGGTGGCGTGCCGAATGTGGATGCGGAAGATATTGTTTGGTCTGGTCTTGAGCGCCTAGTGCCTGTGATGAACAAAACGCTCAAGCCTGAAGAGATGCTCAAAGTAGCGTATATCTTTGCGCGTGGCGGCCGTTTTGAAGACGCAACCAATGCGTATACCAATGAAACCATGAAGTACAAATGGACCAAACCATTGGCTATCTGGAATGAAAAGCTCGGTACTTCTCGCAACACCATCAGTGGCGAGCAATACATGGGTTGCCCTACATGGTATCCACAAAAACTCGCGGACGGAACGCCACTAGCAGAGCAGTTCCCAGCAAAAGAGTGGCCGTTCACCCTAACCAACTTTAAATCCAACATTCACAGTGCGGTCTCTAACTTATCACCACGCTTAGAGTCGATCAAAGGAGTGAACCCAATTTACATTCACCCGCAAGACGCCTCTTCTGCTGGTATCAAAACAGGCGACGTATTTGCCATTGAAACACCGAGTTCAACCACACACGCGTTGGCGATGGTGATTGATGGCATCAAACAAGGCACATTAGGCTTTGAACACGGCTTTGGACACAAAGAGCTCGGTGAACGCGCACACTGGATTGGTGACGGACAACAACCAGTGAAGATGAAGTCGAACGATGGCGTTAACATCAATGATATAGGCTTGATTGACCCGACGAGAGAAGGCAAAGGCGTCATGTTAGATTGGGTTGTAGGAGCAGCAGCAAGGCAAGCGCTTCCGGCTAAGATCTACAAGGTCTAGCTTAAACTCAGCAAGCTATAACTTAATCACTGATTCAAAACACTTCCTTATCTGATTTGCAGATGAGAACACAACAGGGCAACTTCGTCATTCGAGGTTGCTCTGCTTTTTCGTCCCCTTGATCTAGAAAAGCAGCCTATTTGGATAAACGTCCAATCTACATAAAGTACCCAATCTAGATAAAGCATCCGCTCTAGATAGAGTAATCAACCCAAAGCCATTAGGTAATCTTCATTTCACCACAACTTTTTTAGCCCGCATCCATAAAGCAGCTATGCTTATACAATCGGTGCCATAAAAGAGCCTTAACAAGCAGTTATACCGAGGCGAACATGGCAGTTCCCTTGCATTTCATAAACGGCAGTTGGATCAACCTATAGAAGTTCACATCAATACCATTATGGTGATTGAGGTTATTAATGTGAGACTCACCTCAAGTTCCAAGTGAATTAATGTGGAAATCCACAATAGCGCGAACAACCAATTATGTCGAAAATGCATGCATTACAACCAATAGCGACGCCTCATGACTAAGCTGACAATTAAAACTCAAACTCTAACGCTTTGCATCGCTGCTCTAGGAAGCCTTTCTTTATCCGCTTTTGCACAAGCAGCACCTAATCCAATGCCAGAAGCCGCAGAAACTTGTAGCGGCTGCCATCAAGCCGACGGTAAAGGCATGCCCAACATTGCCCCTATGCTTGCAGGGCTCAATGCTGACTATCTAGAACATCAACTGGTTCTGTTCTCAAGTGGTGAGCGTCAAAGCGCGATCATGAAGGGAATGGCTGACGGTGTATCTGATCCCGCAGTTCGTCGTGAGGTCGCAGAATACTTTGCATCACTACCTTCATACGAATTTACCGATTTAGAGCAGCGCGGCTCACAGGCTGATATCGATAACCCCTATCGTAAACTTGTATTCCAAGGCGATTGGGATAGAAACATTCCAGCCTGTGCAACCTGTCATGGGCCAAGCGGTATGGGCGTAGACAAATTCCCGCGCCTAGCAAGCCAGCATGCCGACTACATTCAAACTCAGCTCAACGCTTGGAAAAACGGCACTCGTAAGGGTGATGATTTGAACATGATGGGCAATATCGCCGGTAAGTTGACCGACGATGAAATCAAAAACCTGTCTTACTACTTCGCATCTTTCCGATACTAAAGGGCTCGCATGAAAACATTACTTCTAATTACCGCAACCCTTGCCTCTGGAATCGCTTATGCCGAAGCTGAGTTGCCCGATCGCCAAACCGAACTGCCCGCCGTTGAAAAACCACAAGATAATAAATATCTGGTGCCACGCGACTTGGTAGATATTCCTGATGGGGAGTTTGGCGACAAAGTAAAACTGGGCTATTCCCTGTTTGTCGATTCACAACAGATGCGTGGTACGTTCGTCGGCAATGAACAAAACTGTGTCAACTGCCACATGCAAGCGGGCATGAAGCCTAACGCTGCCCCTCTTTGGGGTGCGTACATGGCCTACCCTGCGTATCGTTCTAAGAATGACAAGGTAAACAGCTACGCAGAACGTATCCAAGGTTGCTTCACCTACTCAATGAATGGTCTGCCACCGGCTGAGGGTTCAAAAGAGATGGTCGCACTGACGGCGTATTCATACTGGCTGGCGATGGGCGGCATCTTAGACAAGAACGGCATGCAAGATACACCCGTTCCTGAGATTAGCGATGCCGACTTACAAGTCGGTGGTAAAGCGGAAAGCTTCCCTCTCCCTGAAGAGCTGTTAAGCAAATACCCAATCGATGGCCGCAGTAAGTTGGCAGGGCGTGGCTATCCTAAGATTGATAATCCTGAACAAGAGCCATCGATAGCGCGTGGTGAAAAGGTTTACCAAACCAACTGCCAAACCTGTCATGGTCAAAATGGTGAAGGTATTAAAGGGGCTGACGGACGTTCATACTTTCCACCATTGTGGGGCGAAAACGCGTATAACTGGGGCGCGGGTATGCACCGGGTGAACACCGCTGCCTATTTCATCTATGAAAACATGCCGCTTGGAAAGAGCCAGCAACTTTCGATTCAAGATGCATGGGATGTTGCTGCATTTGTGAATAGTCATGAACGCCCACAAGATCCTCGATACAAGGGTGATGTTGCTAGCAATGCTAAGCGCTACCACAATCACCAAGGTTACTATGGCAAAGAAGTTGATGGTCATGTACTAGGTACCAAAGCTTATCCGAGTGGTAAAGAAGTGATTCATGAGCATTAATAGGTATTAGTGAATATGAGCCGTTCACGCCAGCTATAGCTAAGCTTTACATTGTAAATCAGTGATAGCCGGAACAATTAAAAAGGAGCCAGATCGTGTGACGATCTGGCTCCTTTTTAGTTTGAACTATTAGAAACACAACTAACCTTGCTGCATCTTCTCCCAAATCGTCGGAGAGCCAATATAGTCTTGAACCGTAGTGATGAATTCTTTGACTAGTTTGGTTTGCTTACGGTGCGGATAGACAGCGTAGATTGCGGTATCAATCGTAGAGATCGGATAATCCGGCAGTAAAGTGACCAAGCCAAGTTCTTTCATTGAGGCATACAGGTTTGATTGATCAAGGAAGCCATAACCTAGACCATCTTTCACACAAGACACCATAGTACGAACATCACTCACCTTATAGTTGCCACGAATCGTTAGGCTCTGGAAGGTATTACCTCCCGGCTCTTCACTAATGCGCAGATGGTCGACCGTCATATCACCATTGGTATAAATCACCGCAGGTAGAGCGAGTAGATCTTGTGGCGTTTTCGGTTCACCGTGCTGCTTCACAAAATCGTTTGACGCGACCAACATGAAATTACTGTCGGCAATCTTCTTCGCAATCAAATTCGATTCAACAAGCTTACTGAAGCGAAACGCGATATCAAACTGCCCGGCAATGATGTTGGCGATCTTATCGTCTAGTGAGAGTACGATCTGAACATCTGGGTACTTTCTCATGAACTGAGTGATGATAGGTTGCAAATATTGCTGCCCAAAATAGATCGGTGAAGTAATTCGTAGCACACCTTTGGGTTCAGACTGGTATGAATCTGCAATTCCTTGGATCTGATTGATAGTGTCTTTCAGCACATAGGTTTGTGCGAGAATATCTTCCCCGGCCGACGTCAACGAAAACGAGCGTGTAGAGCGGTTAAGCAGCTGAACTCCTAAATCTTGCTCGAGCTTTTTGATCTGTTTAGAGAGTGATGAGTTGTCCATATCGTGCAAGGTTGCCGCTTTGGTAAACGACCCTTGTTGAACCACATCTAAGAACAATAACAACTGATTGGTATTTGGCACTGCGCCTCTCCTGAAATAAAACTCGACTAGCGTTCGTCTTTAGGGGTATCCATCACAACCATAGTCGTAATAGATTGCACCTGAGCACATTCCCCAAGCACATCGGCATGAAACTTCTTATAGCCCGGTAGATCTTTGGTTTCTACCCTTAGCAAGTACTCGTTGGCACCGGTAATGTTGTGGCACTCCACCACCTCTTTTTCCATACTGACATGCTGTTCAAACTCTAGTTGAGCCGCTTTGCTGTGGCTCGATAAACCAATCGAAACGTAAGCAATAAAGCCAACGCCCATCAGGCCATTATCCAGAACTGCACGGTAACCTTGAATGATCCCTTTACGCTCGAGATCTTGTACGCGCCTTAAGGTCGCAGAAGCCGACAAGCCAATCCGTTCTGATAGCTCAATGTTGGAGATTCTGCCGTCCAATTTAAGCTCTTGCAATATCCTTTCGTCAAATCTATCCATAAGTAATTATTATTGTGCATTTAGTGATAATAGAGGAAATAAAAGCACATAATTGCCTCACTTTCCACCTACTATGTTTCTCAACACGTGAAAGTCATGACCGGTCAGTCACTTCGTTCATTTTTTTGCTGGAGAACCATAATGCCTTTAGAACAACTTAGCGCACTTGCCTTGTTTGCGTTCGTCTCGACCTTCACGCCGGGTCCAAATAACATCATGCTCATGACATCAGGAGCAAATGTTGGCTTTGCCCGTACTATTCCACACATGCTTGGCATTGCTCTAGGGTTTGCAGCCATGTTGCTGCTGGTTGGCTTCGGTTTAATGGGCATTTTCAACGCGTACCCAGTTACTCACCAAATCTTGAAATACCTAAGCCTTGCTTACCTCGTGTACCTTGCAATTAAGATAGCATTGAGCGGCAAAGCCAAAAGCACCGAGGCTTATAAGCCAATGACCTTCATCGGCGCGGCAAGTTTTCAGTGGGTGAACCCGAAAGGTTGGTCGATGGCGCTGACGGCAATTTCAGTGTATAGCAGCGGCAGTTCATGGTGGGAGCTTGCGATCATCGCAGGTATCTTCACGCTCGCCAACTTACCATCCGTGACATTCTGGACAGCGGCAGGTAAACAACTGCAACACTGGTTAACAACACCAGTCCGTATCAAAAGCTTCAACTACGGTATGGCAGGCTTGCTTCTAGCATCGACCATTCCGATGCTCTAGTCGAATAACTTCTGTATTTTAACGGTTGGTACTCCTGTGCTAACCGTTATTCTCTTTATAAATAACCCACAAGTTCACTAAGCCAACGACCAAACATCGTCTGCCCGCTCGGCGTTAACGTCCACACAAACGCCGCAACATTCACTGCCACTGTCACCCAATATATGGCTCTGAACGGCTGCTTCTGCGTTTTATGACGCAGCTTATCTTGAGCAATCAACGCCCCTAGCCAGCCACCAGCAACAGAAAAAATATGCAGAGTTTTCTCTGGCACACGCCAATTGCCATTGATCGCTGCTCGCTTGTCCTTCGCGTACACAAAAAACGTCACGAAACCGATAACCAAATACCACACCAACAGCGCTTTAGAACTTTCCGCAAACAACACAGACACCGCCACCAGAACCAAATAAGTGATAACGATTTGAATAGATGAAGACAACATGACTCCTTTTGAGCAACAGCTCACATACTGTAGCAATTACGCCCTGTAGATTTTGATAAGGATGAGTAAGGCATATTGTAATTCGGTTAGCCTGCAAAGAATAAACAAGCCCTTTCATCCCTACATAACATGATGGAAGTTAAAGGAATTATAAATATGTACAACCAAAAGTACGCCATCTACCAAGTTTTTACGCGTTTATTTGGCAATAAAAACACCCAACATGTTCCATGGGGCACAATCGAGCAAAATGGCGTCGGTAAGTTCAGTGATTTTACCGACAAAGCGCTGTCTGAAATCCGCAAACTCGGTATGACTCATATTTGGTATACCGGAGTGCCACATCATGCGCTCATCAATGACTACAAGCACCTTGGTATTTCAGACGATCACCCTAGCGTGGTAAAAGGCCGTGCGGGATCACCATATGCCGTCAAAGACTACTATTCCGTAAACCCAGATCTCGCAGACAACCCTGAATGCCGACTAGAGGAGTTCGAGGCACTAATCAAAAGAAGTCACGACAATGGTTTAAAAGTGATTATCGATATCGTACCGAATCACGTTGCGCGTCATTATAAAGGCTTAAATAACCCGCAAGGCGTCAGTGACTTCGGCGCTCAAGATGACACAACGCTGGAATACTACAAAGACAATAACTTCTACTACATTCCCAGCAGCACCTTTGAATTGCCAGACATAGAGCCCGCCTTTACGCCGCTAGGTGGTGAACAGCACCCTAACCTAAACTCCCCTTTTATAGAGACGCCCGCCAAATGGACAGGTAATGGCTCGCGCTTAGCCAAGCCTAGTTTCGATGATTGGTATGAAACCGTGAAGATTAATTACGGTGTGCGACCAGACGGTTCAAAAGATTTCCCTGAACTACCGAGTGACTATGCCCAGCGAGATTACCGAGAGCATCATCATTTCTGGGAATCGGCTGCTGTGCCTAGCTCTTGGGTAAAATTTCGAGATATAACATTGTTTTGGTTAGAAAAAGGTGTTGATGGGTTCCGCTACGACATGGCTGAGATGGTTCCAGTCGAATTCTGGAGCTACCTCAATTCATCGATAAAGATGAAAAACCAAGATGCCTTTCTGATGGCAGAGGTTTATCAACCGGACTTATACCGCGACTATATTCACCTAGGAAAAATGGACTACCTGTACGATAAGGTTGATCTTTATGACGGTCTAAAAGACATCATGCAAGGCAAGGCTTCAACAGCAATCATCCCCGAAATCCAACATCAGATGATGGATATTGAACATCACATGCTGCACTTCTTGGATAACCATGATGAACAACGCATCGCGTCTCCTGAATTTGTAGGTGACCCAAATATAGCGAAGCCTGCAATGCTAGTCAGCGCGTTATTGAGTAGTTCTCCAACCATGATCTACTTTGGGCAAGAAGTCGGCGAACCGGGCGCGGAGAATGCAGGCTTTGGACAGCCCTCACGAACTTCCATATTTGACTACATCGGAGTCCCACAACACCAAAAGTGGATGAACCACGGCGCATTCGATGGCGGGCTATTAGACGAAAACGAAAAGCAGCTGCGTCACTTCTATCAAAAGGTAATGAACTTTTCGCTAGAGCACTCATCGATAACAGGTGATTACCAAGACTTACACCAGTGCTGTAACTTAAGTGATTCAGTCTACGCATTTCTGCGCTCTGACCACCAAGAGCTAACCATTGTTGCAGCTAATTTCAGCCAACATACCACTGAAAATATTCACTTAAAGATTCCAAGTGATGTAATCCAAAAACTCAAATTAGTTGATGGTCGTTACATACTCAATGAATATATTGAAGGCATAGCGCAACAAGTGCTCGACATTGAGAACAGTGTTGGCAGTTTTAATATTGAATTGAAACCGCTGGCGTCTTTGGCTTGGGTGTTATCCTTAAATGGATGATATACCTATCAATATAAATTACCGAACAGCTCGCTTTTAGCTAATTGATAAATAACTTAATTTCCACATTAAATTAACACTCTCTCAATTCGATATATTACTCACAATAATAAGGATGAGCTCTCATCCTTATTAACTACGCCTAGCCTCTACGCCTTACATTATTGATATTATGCAAATGAGTCATTGATCCAATTAATTTAACAATAACCAAATACAAAGCGTGATATTGACACTAGGTTTCCTATATTTACGAATTTAAAATAACTTTATACATTGCCATCACAAATAGTTGACCTTGGTTAAAGCTAGGATATTCATCTTCATAAAAAGTGAAATATGGATATCAAAACGTGAACAACATAAATATTAATAAAATTATCTCTCTACGAAATACCTTCAACAATACCAAAAAGAAGAGCTTCAAACGCTCTACATTGGCCAAAGCAATGTTACCGCTCTTCACCGCTACTTTGATCGCGGGTTGTGGTAGTGATAATGATAGCGACAACGGTACAGCCCCTGGCAACAGTGGTTTATACCCTGCAGCTGAAAACGAAGTCGTTATTTACTACAAACGCGATGTTGCCGCTGCCAGCTCATCTGGCTCAACTTACGACGGTTGGGGATTGCACCTTTGGAATGGTGAAGGCTGTACCAGCACAGATTTAGTCGGCATGGGATTAAGTGAAACCGGAACCGACTGGAACAGCCCTTACGAATATGATGGTATCAGCGATACTTACGGTGCCTATTATGTGTTGAAAGTTGACCCAGATGCCTCTGACCCACACAAATGCATGAACTTCATCTTGCACAATGGTGATGAGAAAGCATTTGGCAGTGCGAACTCAAAAGTCGAGTTAACTAAGCTTGGCGATTCACAAGGCGTATTTGGTTTCCATGGCAGCAGCGAGTTGTACTACGACCCTATTTCAGAGCGACCAGTCAATATTGATGGTCAAAAAGCACACTGGCTAGATGCAACCACAATTGGTTGGGAAGCGGCTAGCAATGCAGACTCTGTGAAGCTTTTCTATGCACTAGACAACAGCATCACAATGAACGATGACAAAGAGATTGTCGGTGGAACTGCAATTGAACTAAGCAAAGACGGAGAACTATCTTCTGAATTGAAAGAGCGTTTCCGACACCTTGCAAGCTTACCTGCCCTAGCTATCGATGTTGACGACAGCACACTTCGCACTATTTTAAAATCTCAGATAATTTTTGTTGCCTACAATGCCAATGGCGATGTTATCTCTTCAACTGAGGTTCAAAAACCTGGTGTGCTTGATGCGGTATTTGCTAGCGAAGATGCTGGTAATGCAATGGCTGAAGAACTAGGCGCAATTGTTGAAGGCAGTGCGGCGACCTTCAAGCTTTGGGCACCAACCGCGCAAGATGTAGAACTCGTTCTATACAGTGAAGATCTGCTAAGTTCACAAGTAATCCCGATGACGGAAAACACTGAGACAGGCATTTGGGCGACTGATGCCGTGTCTAATGCAGTGAACAGTTATTACCGTTACCAAGTGAAGGTTTATCACCCAACCACAGGCAATATCGAAACTCGCCTTGTGACAGACCCATACTCTCTCAGTTTGTCAAAGAACTCAGCATACTCTCAAGTGATTGACCTGAATGATTCAACCTTGAAACCAGCGAACTGGGACAACTACCAACGACCAACCGTAGAGAAAGACGAAGACCACGTACTTTACGAATCACACCTACGTGACTTTAGTTTCAGCGATAAGCTCGGCACAGCTAGCCTAAATGGCAAGTACCTCGCTCTTACAGAAGCCGATCGTGAGTCGGTCAAACACCTACAAGCTCTCCAAGAAGCAGGTTTAACTACGCTGCATATCTTACCAGCATTTGATATCGCTACCGTCGATGAAGATGCCGCGAGCCGTGTTGATATCACCGACACCGTAGGAAAACTGTGTGATGTAAAACCGACAGCTACCTTATGTGGAAGCGAAGACGAAAACAAAGTCATCGAAGACGTACTCGATGGTTATGACCCTTCAACGGGTGACGCACAAGCATTAATGAATGACCTTCGTATGCTTGATAGCTTCAACTGGGGCTACGACCCATTCCATTACACAGTTCCTGAGGGAAGTTACGCGACCGATCCTAATGGTTCTCAGCGTATTCTCGAATTCCGTCAGATGGTCAAAGCTACGCACGACATGGATCTTAAGCTGATCATGGACGTGGTATACAACCACACCAATGCGTCTGGTGTGAACGATAAGTCGGTACTGGATAAGATTGTCCCTGGGTACTACCACCGTCTTAACGTCAACACTGGTGGCGTAGAAAACTCGACTTGTTGTGACAACACTGCGACCGAAAACCTGATGATGGGTAAATTGATGGTTGACTCACTTAAGGTGTGGGCTGACGACTACAAAGTGGATGGTTTCCGTTTTGACTTGATGGGCCACCAGCCAAAAGATGTAATGGTCGAAGCATTGGAAGAAGTGCGCAAAATCGACCCGAATACTCTGTTCTACGGGGAAGGCTGGGACTTTGGTGAAGTCGCCAACAACGCCCGCTTCGATCAAGCGAACCAAATCAACATGGCAGGTACAGAAATCGGTACCTTCTCAGACCGTTTGCGTGACGCCGTTCGTGGTGGTAGCCCATTCGATGGTGGTGTCGACTCAGAAGGGAACCACCCACTTCGCTTTAACCAAGGCTTTGGTAACGCAGCGATTGCCAACGAAGAAACCAAAGTTGATCAAGATTCGATCAATGGTCGTTTACATAACCAAGACCTTGTTCGTTTAGGTATGGCAGGTAACCTCGCAGAATACGTACTGATTGATTACAAAGGCGATACCAAACTGGGTAAAAACGTTGATTACAACGGCGCGCCAGCTGGTTACACCAAGATGCCTTCCGAGAACATCTCTTACGTTTCCAAACACGATAACCAAACACTTTGGGATAACAACGCTTACAAGATCGCCACTGGTACTAGCTCTGCAGAGCGTGCGCGTATGCAGTCTGTATCGCTTTCTACCGTGATGCTAGGCCAAGGCATACCATTCATCCATATGGGTTCTGAACTGCTACGATCTAAGTCTATGCAGCGCGATTCTTACGATTCTGGTGACTGGTACAACCGCGTCATGTTTGATGGGACGGACAACAACTGGAATGTTGGCTTACCTCGTGAAGATAAAGATGGTGCGAACTGGGATCTGATCAAAACAATCATTGCTGACAGCGCGGCTAAACCAGACTCAGACGACATTGAGCTGACTAAGCAGCAATTCCTAGAGCTATTAAAGATCCGTAGCTCAAGCGAACTGTTCCGCTTAGATACAGCTGACGAAGTTATGAAGCGTGTCGACTTCCGTAACGTTGGCGAAGATCAAGTCGAAGGCCTGATTGTCATGTCGATCGATGATGGCGTGTCTGCGGGCGACGATCTTGACCCTGCAAATGATGCGATTGTGGCAGTTGTAAACTCAACTAATAAATCTCAATCATTCAAAATCACAGGAGCAACCGGCTTTGCACTGCACACCGTTCAACAAAATTCTGAAGATGACATTGTAAAAGGAGCAAGCTTCGCCGCTGAAACCTTCACAGTACCTGCATTAACCACCGCTGTATTTGTACAGGCACAAGGCGATGCGCAAGGTGTCGGTCTGCCAGTCGATAACTCAGATAAAGATGTATCTAGCATTCCGCCATACGGGCAAACAACGGTTTACGTTAAAGGTGACATGAATGGATGGGGCGCAACGGATGATTGGGCAATGAGCTTTGTTGCTAATGGGGTTTACTCTGTAACGGGTACTTTGGAAGCGGGAGACTATGGCTTCAAGTTTGCAGATGCAGATTGGAAAACACCTAACTTTGGTTGTGATTCAGTTGAACTTGCTGATGGATCAATCGACCTAGGTACTGATGCTGATGGTAACTGCCAACTAAGCGTAACAGAAGCTGGTAGCTATACATTCACTCTGAATGCGATTCACGAGCTGGATGACGACGTAGATGGCCCAGTTGTTTCAGTAACCAAGAATTAAACTATAAAGCTTAGATTCTAATAAAAAGATAATAAAACCAGCGAAAGCTAGCCTTTGGGAGACGTCAGTCTCCCTTTTTTACAACTATTGAACCCAGCAGATTTAAGCAAATAATAAACAACTGCATCGCCCATTAAAATTCGGGGCATTTCCAACCATACTTTATAGCCCCTACATTCGATTACATGGCTGAAAACTTAGAACTAAAGGGAAAGGATATTCCTTAGAACCATTAAAACCAGATCTTAACGATATATCATAGTAGG
The DNA here is from genome assembly GCF_041470825.1 of Vibrio sp. 10N.261.55.A10. Classification (NCBI taxonomy): domain Bacteria; kingdom Pseudomonadati; phylum Pseudomonadota; class Gammaproteobacteria; order Vibrionales; family Vibrionaceae; genus Vibrio; species Vibrio sp. 10N.261.55.A10. Next base: position 27,840 of record NZ_JBFRNC010000028.1, read on the forward strand.
AATGCCGCTCTCCCTTAAGTGAACAGAATTAATCCTGGCAGCCTTTTTTGAAGGGTTACGCCCTACAATTACGATTAAAATACATTCAATTCTCGATGTAATATTCTATCAACAGCAAAACACCGCAGTTGTTTGCGGTGTCGTTAAATTTTGATTAGGAAAACTTCCATGAACCGTAAACATATCATCAAAACCATCCAAATGGGCATCGTGACTACAGCATTGATGGGCGGGATGGCTTTGGCTAATACCACTGATCTTGTAGAATCTACCGACGCTGCTCGCGCCCTGGCACATACTCCTAGCACTGCAACAACGCAACAAATACAAGCTGAAAATGCCGCGCACAAACAGGCACTGCAAACACTTGAAAGCAACGGTAATGTTGATCAATATATGGAAACGGATAAAGCAGGGGAAACGACTACTGGTCACGTATCAAAATGCGAAAATACAGAAGTCCCTTTAGGCGAGAAAGTTGCTGAACATTGCAAATAAAAAGCATATACATTAAAGCGGTATTCGATAGGGTTCCTTAGAAGATGCTAACCGATGCTTAACTTACAAGCATTGCACTTTTAAAGGAACCCTTTATCTATATTACTTGGCGTTGACGGCTCGCACAAAGGCTTCTTGTGCACCTTCAATACCAAGGGCTTTTGCTTCATCTAGTAGGCTCAGAGCTTTGGGAATATTATCTGCGTCTACTGCTGCTTGAATGGCATTATGGTAGTAAGTTTGTGTTTCTGGTTGAATTGTTTCAACCTTAGCTGCTGCCGCTGGTTTAGCGTTAGATTCACTGCTAGAGCCAAATGAGAAGAAGCCCACTCTATCAATAGTCACTTCTATCTTACCGACATTCGCATTTGGAACGGGAATGTCTTCTACTTCTGGCAAATAGTTACCACGGCCTTCAGCATCTAAACGTGCAGGGTGAATGACATCAGTAAAACCACCAAGATCTTCTTGCTCTGTATAGATAACTAAGTAAACAGATTCAGCAGTTGTCGGTGGGTAAAAATCATTTTCTGCAACAAGACGGTTGCCCAAATGCAACCTAGGCTTCGCGTATTCGAAGCTCTCTTTGCCATAACGCTCTAACTCGCGACCGTTTTTATCGTAAATCACGGCATTCGGCACAAATGCTGTATCACCGATCATGCTGGTGATCTTAATAGAGTATTCACCGCGATCCGCTGGTAGCTCGATCGCTACTACAGGGCTGTTTATACCCTGATAGTTTAAAATTTGACTGTCTGGTGTTACATCGAAAATTGCCGAGCTTGGAAGCTTCATCGGGGCAAATTGAAGACCAGCAATAGAGTTAACTTGTTCAGCCTGTGCCACTTGCACTTGCTCGACTACTTGTGCAGATTGACAACCGGCCAACGCAACACAACCACTCAACATTAGAGCTTTAAAATACATAACCCTTCCTTCTTGTTATTTTTTTAAGAAATTTACTAACTTTAATTACCACAAAGAGAACTATTCACCTAGGGAACGATCAACTTAATCGTACATTCCTTAAAAAAATAGCCGACGCGAGCCGGCTATGAATTAGGACAGTTTAGGATTGGTTAAGCTAGGTGTTTACCACCAAGCTTCTGCTTGAATACCGAATACGTATTCAGTATCTTCATTTGTACCAAATGCATCGTCATTTTCAGTGTCTAAGATGTAAGAACCGTAAACACGGATTTCAGGACGAGCCCAGAAGCTGTCACCCATAGCCCAAGCTTGAGCTACTGTGAATTTAGCGTTACCAAAGTCTTCTACACCAGTACCAGCGCTGTTGATTTTCTCACCAGCATTGTAACCAGCTTCAAATACTGTGCGCATTGTGTCGTTCCACTTGTACATTGGACGAGCCACTACAGAGTACTGATCGATGTCTTGCTTAGAAGCACCAATTTCAGAACCAGCTAGGTAAGCAAGTTGGTGACCCATTTCCCATGATTCGCCTAGGTTCATAACACCCCAGTTGATCAAACGATAACCTGTTGCATCATTTTGGTCGCCTGAACGGTCGTAGTATGCGCCAGCACCCCAGAAGTTAGCCGCTTGTACGCCGTAACCGTTAGTACCGTACTGTAATACAGTTTGGTTAAAGCCATTATCCATACCTTGGTGGATAATACCTGTAACTAATAGACCATCATCACCTTTCAGTGATTGGCCATCACTAGAAGTAGCGAAGTTGTAAGCTAATGCAACTTCTAGAGACGCATCAGACCACAGGCCAATGTTTGCTAAGCGAACATCTGCGATATAACCATTAACTGTTTCGCCTTTATAAGCTGTAGCATCTTCGTAATTAGTTGGGTCATCCAAAACTACTTTTTCACAAGTCGCACTACCATCACAAGCTTTTAGTGCTGCTTCTCCAGCGGCAGTTAGAACCGCTTTCGTGCCATTTTCAACATTTTGTGAACCATTATCTTGAATTAACGCAACAGAAAGCTTTTGGTCGCCAATAGATAGGTTTTCAATACCACCACCAGTACCTGATGTGTTCAGGAAATAGAAATCAGTGATGTGGATATCTTTACGTTGGTAGTATGTTTTACCAGCCCAAAGCGTTGCTTCTTTATCTGAAGCGATTACACCTTTGGCTTTAACAGCAAATTGTGCAACGTTGAAGTCACCGTCTTCCCAACCATTTGCGCCGTCTGCACCAGAAGCAATCATTGACTCTAGACGCCACGTTTGCTCACCAGTTTTTAGCTCTTCTGCAAAACCAAACTCTGAGTAGTTGTCATTTTCATTACCTAGACGACCAATACCGTTTTTGTTTACAGATACGTCACCGCCAGAATTTCCGCTAATACCAGTACCAGCACGCATGTAGCCATTAAAATCTACAGCGAACGCAGAGCCAGCAGCTAATGTAGTTGCCACTGCAGCAGCAATCAAACTTACTTTTTTCATTCTTAACTCCATTAAGGACGATTTATATTAGGTTTTTATATTTTTGCTCTCTTGCGGCAACCAAAGGCAGTAATGGTAGTCGTAAGATAGAGAGGTTTAGGGTTTCCCCTGATTCGTTTCAACGGGGTCAATATTAAGAGGGGATGACAAGTTTGACTTCCTCCACCCTGAACTAAATTAAGGGGGATGAGAAGGGAGTAGAAAATATACAGAACGGTGTTTTAAAGAGGTAGATCACTTAATCTAGGAGGAGTAGGCAGCACACAGATCTAATTATTCACCTTAAGTGAGATCTACTTCAAATATATAATTTGAACTTCATCGATGAATTATTTTTTTAACCGTAATTATTCTGTGAAGTTGCTTGACCTTACTGTGACAAAGCTTTTTACTTATAGTTCACTGATGTCGATAAACGAACAAGAAATCAAGCAATGACTAGAACGCTCGCTCGCCCTTATCCACTAGGCGCAACGCTAGGTAACACTGGCTGTAACTTTTCAATTTATTCTCCTGACTGTAAATCTCTCTCTCTCGCTCTTTTTGACGAGAACGACGAATTCACCACTTATAAATTAGAAAATGAATACGCTGATATCAGGTATGTCTTTATTGATGGTATTAAAGCGGGACAAAAATACGGCTTCATTGCAGAAACGGACAATGGCCCTATCCTGCTTTCAGACCCGTATGCCAAAGCAATCAGCGAACCGCTCGATTACGTCACGCCATATACCAATGAAAAAAGCTTTGCTATGGCGAAATGTGTCGTTGTTGATGACACCTTCGATTGGCAAGACGTAGAAAAGCCGCGCATTAGCCGCGAAGATACTGTTCTTTTTGAAACGCATGTAAAAGGCCTATCTCAACTGCACCCAGAAGTGGCAGCCAATACCAAAGGTCGTTACTTAGGGTTAGTGAGCCCTGAAATGCTTGCGTTCTACAAACAACAAAATATCAACTCTCTACAGCTTCTACCCGTTGCTGCGTGCATGCATGAGCCTCATCTCTTGGACATGGATAAAGTGAACTATTGGGGTTACAACCCATACTTGTTCATGGTGCCAGACCCACGCTACGCAGAAAAAGACGCCGTTAATGAACTCAAAACCGCAATTCGTGAACTTCACCGCAATGGCATCGAAGTCATTCTAGACGTGGTGTACAACCACACGGCAGAAGGTGGCGAAGGTGGTACAACCTTCAACCTCAAAGCGCTAGATAGCCGCTACTACATTAAACATGGCTGTCATTACGCGAACTTCACGGGTTGTGGTAACACCGTTGATCTCACCCACCAGCCTGCACTTAACCTAGTGATGGATACGCTTCGCTACTGGGTAAGTGAGTTCCAAATCGACGGATTCCGCTTTGACCTAGCAGCAACGCTGGGACGCGAGGGTGATAACTACAACCCTGAGGCAGCATTCTTTAAAGCTGTGGCTCAAGACCCTGTACTTAAAGAAACCAAGCTCATTGCAGAACCTTGGGACATCGGTCCGAATGGCTACCAAGTGGGTAATTTCCCGCTAGGCTGGAATGAGTGTAACGACAAACTACGAGACATCACTCGTAGCTTCTGGCGTGGTGATCAAGGCTATCTGAAAGAGTTTGCAACCCGTTTGATGGGGTCACGTGACATCTACAGTGCTGCGCACTGGCCGTATAAATTAACCGTCAACTACATCACTTACCATGATGGCTTCACCATGCAGGATCTTGTTTCTTACAAGCATAAGCACAACGAAGAGAATGGTGAGAACAACCGCGATGGACACGGCGACAACCGTTCGGAAAACTACGGTGTTGAAGGTGAAACCGAAAACCTGTTAGTTATCGCGACACGTGAAAAGCAGAAACGCAACTTCATGGTGAGCCTGCTGTTTGCTTTTGGTATTCCACATATTCTCACAGCCGATGTGTTATCTCATACTCAAAAAGGTAACAACAACGCTTATTGCCAAGATGGCGTGACCAGCTGGCTTAACTGGGAAGATTCAGAGCGCAAGACTTACTTTAAGACTTGGTTATCTGAAATGATCTCTGCCCGTCAGCAATACATGGTGCCGTTTATTAAGGCATTCAGTGGCGAAAAGCGTAACTCTAACCGCATCTTCTGGAGCCGTGTCGATGGCACACTGATGGAGCATGACGATTGGAACCGTTTAAGCTCTGTAGCTTTGCATTTAGGTATTGGTAAAGATGGCGACGAGTTGATTTATCTTATCAACCAAACCAATGCGCCAGCACGTTTCTCGTTACCTAATGATCGTGAACAAAACTGGGTAACCATCTGTGATACCAACTCGCGAAACGTCAAACCCGGTCATGCAGAAGGTGAAATGTTGTTGTCGCCAACTTCGATGGCCATTTTGCACTACTCGCCAGATCAGGCTGATTTGATTGAAGAAAAAGCTTAGTCAGCTTAATAAAACACCGAAAACCATAGAAGCCAGTTATATTTATAACTGGCTTTTTTGTTAGCTGAATATCACAAAAATCATTCATCCATATGGAATCATTTGCATTGATGTGGTTAATGAAACTGTTTAGTATTGCCGTACTATAAAAATGAATCTATAACGTCTTTGGATATCATGGCTTTACCTAAAACATTAATTCGGCTTTTTAAACCATACATTATTTTATTAACTGGAGGGATGCTCTATCTTGCTGTGGCTCAGCTTGAAAAAGTAGAAACAGCAGCAACAGAACAATCATCAACAAACATTCGTATCGCAAGCTCTACCATTCGTTCCAACATCGAAGCCACATTCGGCAAACTCTATTTTTTAGAAACCAGTCTAGGCTTACCTAAAACGGCTCCAATTGGTGATAAAAAATTCAGAGAATTGAGTGATAATATTCTAGAAAGAACACCAAACTTCTCTGATATCGTTCGATACCAACCACAATCCCAACAATATATATCAAGTCGTGGATTACCTCTTTCCCATGAACAAATCGACGCCATAAAATGGAGCTCAATAGACAGTGTGGTTGAAGATTTCTACATCTCTTCGATTTACCAGAAAGCAGATGGTCGTTGGGTGTTCGCAGTTAAACACACGGCGGAAAGATTGAATGAAGAAATATGGATTGAGTTTGACCTTTTACACACCACACAAGGCTTAAGAGACTTAAAAACGCTTAATCACGGCTATGTGTTTGTCGTTGACCGAGCAACAGAACGACTGGTCTTTCACCCAGATCCAAAACGTATCGGATCTAAATCAGTCAGCTATCACGCAGGTATCAGCCACCAACTCTCACAAGGTGAAACCGTTGGTAAGCACGAATACTACTATCAAGATAACTTCAAAATATCGGTGTTTGACGCAGACAACAGCTTAAATTGGGTGTTCATTGCGGGCACTGACCGCCATGACATCTTAACCAGCTCACATCAATTTACGTTGACGGGCTTAGTACTGGGCTCACTCCTGCTATTGTGGATTGGTGCCAACTATCTGGCTTATCGTTTGAACGTGTCCTTGTCGCAACTGAATAAAGTCGATGACCTTGTAAGCTTTAAGCGAGAGTTAAAATCCATACTGGATAGTTTCACCTACCAAAAAGGCATTCAATTCTGTCTCTATCAGCTTGAGAACCACGCATTCAGTACCATCGACTATCACGGAAACAAATCCACGGTACATTGTGACAAAGCCCTTGCAGAGCGATTTACACCGGACACTATGGCTTACCGAAGTGGTAAGTACGCCGATCCACTGGCGTGTAAACTCAAAATACACCAACGTCATTACTGTATTCCTTTGCACTCTCGTCAGCAGTTGATCGCAGTGTTGTACGTAAACGCAAACTTACCGATCAGCCAGAGTATTCTACGAATGATCCGTGATTACACTGAAGTCTCTTTGTCTAACTTACTGCTTCAACATCAATTGAGCAGCAAAGATCTGATGACGCAGTTAGACAATAAGAGCAGTTTCAACATCGCCATCGAAAACTACGTGAGCGAGCCCGATACCTATGTCGCTCTGCTTGATATCGATAACTTCGACCACGTAAACCGAGCCTACGGTGAAGCGGTGGGCGACAAGATGATCAAGCTGACTGCAGAATCGATACGCAGTTACTTCCCCAAGCCAAAGGGACTTTGCTTGGCTCGTGTTGGAGGAAAGGAGTTCGCAGTATTATTCAAAGCCAATGATGTGAAAGATGCCAAATTCCAGCTAGACCAGTGCAGAGTCGCAATCGCGGAGAAAACCATCGTCACTCCAGATATCACCTTATCGCTAGGGGTTAGCGTGGGATACTCGCAAATAGAGGGTGAAACAGACTCAGCTTTAGCGCTGGCGGAACAAGCGAAACTTATCGCGCAACAACTTGGTAAGAACCGAGTGGAAGGCCATATCAGAGCCGTTGCCAAAGCATCGTAAACCTATACTTACATTTCTGTAGCCACTACAAAGCACCTAGGATTCATACCCTAGGTGCTTTTGTTTTTATGGAAAGTCATTACAATGCGCGTTCAACACGACAATACCCCTTTTCTAACGACACGAGCCTTATGAAGCTAAGTAACCGACTGCAAACTCTCCATTCCCTTGTCAGCAATGACTACCAACATATTTGGGACTGTTGTTGTGATCACGGCTTCTTGGGTGTTCAACTGTTGTCGGATAACAAAGCACCTCAGCTTCACTTTGTCGATATTGTCCCGTCTCTTATGAGCGATTTGGAAAGCAAACTTACGCGTTACTTTCCGCAAGGTGCAATAGCAGAACAGAAAGTGACTAGCCAATGGCAAGTCTACTGTATGGATGTCGCCGCTATCCCGCTTGAGAAACATACTGGCAAACACCTGGTGATTATTGCGGGCGTCGGTGGCGATCTTACTCAAAAGCTCGTCGATGATATTCATCGTCAACACCCAGACAAAGCGATCGATTTCTTGCTTTGTCCGGTGCATCAGCAATTCGAGTTGAGAAGCCATTTAAAGGCGATCCATTTTGGTCTTATTGATGAAGTGTTGATTGAAGAGAACCGTCGTTACTACGAGATTTTATTGGTGAGTAATAGTCGCGGTGATTCAGAAAAGAGCCAAACCGTTAGCGAGATATCAAACGTCGGTGACAAGATCTGGACATCAAGTTGTGATGAACAAGTGAAGGTATCACAGCAATACAAAGCCAAAACATTGCAGCACTACTTACGTATCCATCAAGGACAAGAGAAGCAAGGCAAACCTAGCCAAGTAAAGCATATTATTGATGCTTACCAGGCGGTTAAGCCATAGTAAGTACTAACTTAATGGTTTGAATATTAAGAAAGTCAAATTAATAAAAAAGCCGATAGTTCAATGAGCTATCGGCTTTATTAATGCTATCGATTCAGTTTTAGCTTACTGTTCTTGTTTCTTATAAGCCACATCAGGCTCGTCAACTGTCTCTACCTCAGAAGGCTTATCAACCCCATAAACCGTATCAAGGTAGACGTCTTTCTCTTTCCACGTGCTGTTCAACCAATTGTGGAAGCGACGTTTAAAAGCCTTATCTTCAAAGTAATTACCGTTCACGTTCTCATCCATTGGATGCAATTTAATACGCACAACGACCTTAGTCATTTTGCCCTTCAGCATATCTTCAAACGGAGAGGTTTGGTTTTCAGGGTAAGCTAAGGTCACATCCACGATGCCATCCAAAATTGGGCCCATTGCAGATAAAGCAAATGCCACGCCCCCAGTTTTCGGCTTCAATAAGTGGCGATAAGGGGTCTTTGCTGACGCCAGTTTCTCGTGGTTTGCACGAGTCCCTTCAACAAAATTGACCAATGTTGTCGGTGCTAATTTGAACTTAGTACACGCTTTATTGATTGCATTAAAATCATCATTACGGCGTTCTGGGTTGCGTAATAGGAACTCACGAGAGTGGCGTCTCATGAATGGCATATCTAAGCCCCAGCAGGCCAAGCCAACAAATGGTACGTACAACAATTCATGTTTCAAGAAGTACTTCGTCATCGGCATTTTGTCTTTTAGGATTGAAGACAAAATCACAATATCTGCCCAGCTTAGGTGGTTAGACATCATCAAATACCACTGCTTGGTCGAAATATCTTCCCCCCCTTCCACTTGCCATTCGATATCGTTATTGGCGTTCAACATCCATAAATTAAGAGAAGCCCAACACCAGAATGTGAAGTTAGCTAAGCGAGTGCATGATTTTTGAACGACAGAAATTGGCAAAATAAGTTTGATTAGGGCAAACAGGCTCACAGCCAATGCGGTGAATGCAGTATTAATGGTCACGAACAATACGTTCAAGGCCATACGAAGATTATCAAGCATAAAACACAGTTATATTGAGAACGAAAGCCGCCATTATACGCATCTATAAATTATTCTCTTCAGTAATTGATTGAATATCCTAGGGGTCAAACCACTCAACCTATGTTAACGATGTTCAACCAGCTAAAATCTATTAAAACGAAACCAAAACACATGCACGAGTCATTTGGACTCAAATAGTATATTGTCTTTTTGACAACATTCGACCCAATAATTAACCTTCAATCAGTATTGATAAGCATTCTCATTATTGGCGTGATACATGCAACTCTAAAGTGTAAATAGTTGAGTATCCTTAATGAGATAACTTCTCTTCTTAAAGGTGGATGATATGACAGATATTCCTCATGGTTTAGTTACAGGCAAAGTCCTAAACAAAACAGAATGGACAGATCAATTGTTCTCACTCCAGGTTAGTGCACCTGTCTCTTCTTATCAGGCAGGTCAGTTCACGAAACTTGGCTTACTTAACAGTGAGGATGAGTTCGTAAGACGCGCCTATTCGATGGTGAACGCGCCAGAGCACGAACAAGGTCATCAACATCTGGAATTTTTGATTATTAAGGATCAGAACGGTCAGCTTTCACCTCAACTTCATGAGTTGAAGATGGGCGATGACATCTTTGTCGGCAAAGACCCAAGTGGCTTTATGACCTTAGATGAGATCCCAGAGATCGCCGACGATCTATGGATGCTTTCAACCGGAACCGCGGTAGGCCCATTTATCTCAATACTTGAGAGCATGCAGATACAGCAAAATGAGTTGGCTTCAGACAAAGCCTCTTCATTCAAGAATCTGGTTCTAGTGCATGCTGTAAGAACAGAGCAAGACCTGACTTATCGAGATCGTATCACTCAACTCGTTAATCACTTTCAAGGGAGACTTAAATATGTGCCAATTATTTCTAGAGAATCAGTTACCGGAACTTTGCGCGGACGAATCCCAAATTTGTTACTTGGAGGCGACCTCGAGCAAGCCGCGTCTGTCGCTTTCAATCAAACCCGCAGTTTTTTCTACCTTTGCGGCAATCCGCAAATGGTTCGTGACACAAGCGAAGCGCTAACTAGCTTAGGTTTCGAAAAGCACTTACGCAGAAAACCCGGTCAATTCAGCAGTGAGAACTACTGGTAAATAACAACCGCCACTCGTTAGACAGAAGCACAACTTTCAAAGAACAGTTAGAGAAGAGGTTTTATATGAGTCATTTACGTATTCCGTCACACTGGAAAATTCAACGTTCCACACCCGAAAGTAATATTCATTCAATATTGATGAACTTATAAGCAAGCAACCTCGTAATGTGATTTTTAATGTTCAATAAGTGAAGACAAAAGATCAAATAACCATAGCAATTACAATGACTAATGGTGATAGACAAGAGAAAAAAACTCTAGCACTCTGAACAGAGTTGTAGGGCATGTTGACCTATCGAGCTGATTTTTGCAGCCGTTTGTGGGTTATTTATACAAGGCAGAGAATTCGACGTGTAGCTCGCCTACATGAGAATTCGATAACGCTGTAGAAAGGAACCACAAACACTGCCCGAAGGGTTCGGCTAAAATCGTTTTACTCTTTGTTGAGAGGGTTTTGCTTAGAATGATTAGGCGGCAAACCTCTCGTCGCGATTAAAACGATTTTATCTCGAACAAAACTTAACCGCGAAAGGTCAACATGCCCTTGTTTTAATCCCGTTTCAGAGAATGAATTAGTGGGTTATTTATATTTTAGGTAAGAGAGGAAGCCATGCTCAACATTGCTTTTTTTAGCTCAAAATCATACGACGAAAAATCATTCGAACTGGCAAAAGGCGAACTCAACGCTGAGTTTCATTTTCACGATTTTCGACTCACCACAACAACAGCAAAAATGGCGCACGACAACGAAGTGGTTTGTGCGTTTGTAAACGATGACCTATCGCGAGACGCGTTAGAGATTCTTGCTCAAGGCGGCACCAAGTTAATCGCGATGCGCTGTGCGGGCTTTGACAAGGTCGACCTAGACGCAGCCAAAGAGTTTGGCTTGCAAGTGGTACGCGTTCCTGCTTATTCACCAGAGTCAGTAGCAGAACATACGGTCGGCATGATGATGTGTTTAAACCGCAAGCTGCACAAAGCGTATCAGCGTACTCGTGATGCGAACTTCTCTCTTGAGGGGTTAGTTGGCTTTAACTTCCACGGTAAAACGGTCGGTATGATTGGCTCGGGTAAGATTGGCCTAGCGACGATGCGAATTCTGAAGGGTTTAGGCATGAATATCCTATGCTATGACCCATATCCAAACCCGTTAGCTGTTGAGTTAGGCGCTAAATACGTTGAACTCGACGAACTTTACCAAGAGTCTGATGTGATTTCTCTACACTGCCCAATGAGTAAAGAGAACTACCACCTATTAGATGCGACTGCGTTTGAGAAGATGAAAGACGGCGTGATGATTGTCAACACCAGCCGTGGTGAACTACTGGATTCCACAGCTGCTATCGAAGCGCTTAAACAGAGTAAGATTGGCGCACTTGGTCTTGATGTGTATGACAACGAGAAAGAGCTGTTCTTCCAAGACAAATCAAATGCCGTGATTGTCGATGATGTGTTCCGCCGTCTATCTGCTTGTCACAACGTGCTGTTCACAGGTCACCAAGCTTTCTTAACCAAAGATGCTCTGTTCAATATCGCGAACATAACACTCACCAGTGTTGATGCTTTCTTTGCTGGCAACACCAGCGGCAACGAACTCTTTTAATAACAGATTGAGTTAACAGCAGGCTGAGTTAAAAACAAACTAGGTCTACAGATACAAAGCCACGCTATTCTGAAGTGAACAGCGTGGCTTCGTCGTTTATTCAGTATTCTAAAACCGTTCCTAGACGCAGAAATGACAATCTTCGGTGTCTAAACCATACACGCCTTTTCGAATGGCAAGGTGCTCTTCACCCGCTTTAATGCCCATCTCATAACCTGCATTAAGAGTACTTTGATCCATAGTTAAACGCTTTACTGCGAACGCTTCTGGCGGCGCTATCACTTTAATGGTCGCATCTTTGGGTGGGTTACGAATGAACTCCAGAGACTGGTTGTAGTTTTCAGCACGCACCGCCATCGATTCAGCAATATTTGGGAATTTCTTTAATAGTTTCTTCAGCATCCATTGGTGCTTTTGAGGCTTCATTCGGTAGCTCAATGGGTGAGACAGAATCACGGTAATATCGCGTGCGCCACGGCGATATGCTTCACGAACCGGAATCGAATCGGCTACACCGCCATCGGTATAACAGCCACCAGAGAAACACGGAGTTTCACGGTAAGCGATAGGTAAAGCGGTGGTCGCTTCCACCACGTTAGAAAGGTTTTCTGGCTTAATATGGTAGTAGTCTGCACTGCCCGTATCGACATTTGTGACAGCAGCAATGAGTGGGATACTTGAAAACAACTCACCACAATCGAGCGGATAACGTTGATTGGATTCGTTCCATAACCATTTAACATCTACCAAGTTACCGCCTTTGGCAAAGCGAGCAGGATTAAAGAAAGTTTTATCCGTCGCCATCGTGGTGATCACATCATAACTGCGTTTTGGTGCATGAGATAAGTAGCCAACCAGATTCGACACACCTGCAGATACGCCGATGGCAAAATCATAAGGACGGAAATCGTCTTGCATGAAGGCGTCTAAAACTCCGGCAGCAAAAATACCTCTCATTGCTCCACCTTCAACGATTAATGCGCTCTTATTCATCTCAAACTCTTCTACTTTATAAACTGATAGTCGTAGAATAATCCCATCACTCTTACAAAGATAATGGGATAGATTTATCAATTCGATAGGTAAAAACTATCAATGTGGATTATTAAATTTTTCAATGGCTTAGGGTTGCTTGATATTCAGCGAGATCAAAAAAGGCCATCGAGTAATTCACTCAACGGCCTTTCAATTAACGAATCAAGATGATTGATTACGACTTAAATTCGCTCTCATCGATTTCAAGCAGTTTACCAATGCCTTCACCGTATGCAGGGTCAGCTTTGTAACAGTGTCTTAGGTGACGCAATTGAATCTCTTTTGGTACGCCGCCTAGGTTACGAGCAGTGTTATCAAACAGAATCGCTTGCTTCTCTGGTGTCATTAGGCGGAACAAGTCACCCGGTTGCGAGAAGTAATCTTCATCTTCGCGGTGATCCCAGTGTGCTGCTGCGCCATCTAGGTTCAGTGCTGGTTCAGCGAAATCTGGCTGCTCTGCCCACTGACCTTCGTTGTTTGGCTCATAACCTAGTGTGCCACCGAAGTTACCATCGACACGCATCGCGCCATCACGGTGGTAGCTGTGTACTGGGCAACGAGGAGCATTCACTGGAATGTGCTGATGGTTAACACCCAAACGGTAACGTTGTGCATCGCCGTAAGCAAACAGACGGCCTTGTAGCATCTTGTCTGGCGAGAAGCTGATACCTGGAACCACGTTCGCCGGGTTGAATGCTGACTGCTCAACTTCAGCGAAGAAGTTTTGTGGGTTACGGTTTAGCTCAAATTCGCCCACTTCAATTAATGGGTAATCAGCGTGAGGCCAAATCTTAGTTAAGTCGAATGGGTTGTAAGGAACCGTTGCCGCATCAGCTTCTGGCATAATTTGAACTTTCAACGTCCATTTCGGGAAATCTTGGTTATCGATGCTGTCTAGCAAATCGCGTTGGTGGCTTTCACGATCATCACCGATCACTTGTGCCGCTTCTTCGTCAGACAAGTTCTTAATACCTTGCTGAGATTTGAAGTGGAATTTAACCCAGAAACGTTCGTTGTCAGCATTGATGAAGCTGAACGTGTGACTGCCGAAACCATGCATGTGGCGGTAAGTCGCAGGGATACCGCGATCACTCATCACGATAGTAATTTGGTGAAGTGCTTCAGGTAAAGAAGTCCAGAAATCCCAGTTGTTCTTCGCGCTGCGCATGTTAGTGCGAGGGTCACGTTTAACGGCGTGGTTTAAGTCTGGGAACTTAAGAGGATCACGAAGGAAGAATACTGGCGTGTTGTTACCCACCATATCCCAGTTGCCTTCTTCAGTATAAAACTTCAACGCGAAACCGCGAATATCACGCTCCGCGTCCGCTGCGCCACGTTCGCCCGCTACCGTTGTAAATCGTGCAAACAGATCCGTCTTTTTACCGATTTCAGAGAATAGTTTAGCTTTGGTGTATTGAGTAATATCGTGAGTCACAGTGAAAGTGCCGTAAGCCCCTGAACCTTTCGCGTGCATACGACGCTCTGGAATCACCTCACGATCAAAATGCGCCATTTTTTCTAAAAACCAAACATCTTGAAGAAGTTGAGGACCGCGTTTACCCGCAGTTTGGACATTCTGGTTATGAGCAACAGGACAACCCGCAGCTGTAGTTAATTTTTTACTCATCATCTATTCCTTATTACCTTTTAGATGCACCATCTTTGTTGCATCTTTACTTCTGAATGGTGGCTATTCATCACACAAAACCACGCAGTAATTAAGGATATAGAATACGCCTGGGCTAAAGTAAAATATAATCGTTTGTATTTATCGTTATCATGGATAAAACCTATCAAATTAATGATCTAAATCATAATCATAATCATTCAATATTGACAATAATATTTACAATATAATAATCATGAACTTACAACACGCAGAAAACCAAAGCTAGGCGCAGCCTACCTCGTAGAAGCCACTATTTTTGAGATATTTTGTGACCTAACCGTAAAGTCGCTGCGATATTTCTTGCCGTTCTTGTTAAGTTAAGCTCCGCCTCTTGTAATACTTTTTCTAAAGTTTGTGGCGATCTTACAGTTCCAAACAAGCTGCTCATTTCGCCGTAAAGCGCTTCTACTTCGGTGCCTAAAGATCCGGCAATTCCTATGGTTGGAATGCCCTGTAAGCTCGCACGTTTGGCAATGCCATAAGGTGTTTTTCCTTGCAGAGTTTGATTGTCCATTTGCCCTTCACCGGTAATCACAAGATCTGCGCCTTTCAATACTTCATCGGCTTGCAAAACATCAAGCACCATCTCAATACCCGGTTTAATCTGCATGTTAAACAACAAACCAAGCCCCATTGGAGCACCACCAGCCGCGCCATAACCAGTACGCTTGTGAACGGGATCATCCCCACGAACACAACCTTGCGATTCAACTACTTGAGCAAAATTCTCAAGCGCCTTATCAAGCATCACAACTTGTTCTGGGCTTGCGCCTTTTTGTGGGCCGAATATATGGCTAGCACCGTTATCACCACACAACGGATTATCGACATCGCACGCCACAATTAACTCGATATCAGCATAGCGTGAATCTAAACCAGTAAGATCAATCGATGATAAATCAGCTAGTGCAACGCCACCTCGGTTAAGCTCTTGCCCTGCATTATCTAACAGTGTCCCACCTAATGCTTGAACAATACCTGCACCGCCATCATTAGTTGCACTGCCACCCAATCCAAGAATAATCGTTTGAGCGCCCTGCTCTATCGCCTCCAAAATCAATTGCCCCGTTCCGAATGAAGAAGCAATCAATGGATCACGCTGCTCTGGTTTCAACAAGTCCAAACCCGATGCAGCAGCAATTTCAACCAGTGCCGTTTTGTTCGGGTTGCTATTGGATGACTCAAGCATCGCCCATTCAGCATTAACTTGTTGCCCTAACGGCCCTTCGACTTGCCTATGTCGCTTTTCACCAACAAGCCCTTGGAGCAATACATCCACAGTCCCTTCACCACCATCAGCCAAAGGCAATGTTACGTATTCAGCGTCTGGGAAGATTTCACGAAAGCCCTTTTCAATACACGCCGCCACAGATACAGCCGATAGAGATTCTTTAAACGAGTCTGGTGCAATAACAATTTTCATACTGAGAGATCCAAAAGATTAGTAATTTTGATGAGTGCCCGATCCAAAAATGCCCCTATTGAAGATCAGCAAGCTAATCACTTAATAGGGGCAGCATATAAAGGTAAGTAGTATTAGTTAGTAACGGCTGTCTTTACTTGTGATTTCTCTTTGCTTTTTAGCCACACGAATACAGCACCTAGAACCGCAATTGGAATCAGTGGGTCGATCAACGTACCGCCTTTACCAAACACTAAGTTTAGAATCATGATGATGCTTGCACCAATCGCCCATGCGATAGTTGAAGACACAGACCAGATCTTAATTTGATCAGCAAGTTCAGTAATACCTAACGTACGGTTAATGATGTGGAAGTATGAATCGTTCAAATGAGAGAAGCCAACCGGACCTACCGCACATGCAAGTGCTACGAATACTGGGTCTAGACCTAACGTTTCAACCAATGGCAGCGTCATCGTTGCTGCAACCATCATTGATGCCGTTGCTGAACCTTGGATTAGACGAAGCATTGAAGCAATTGCTAGTGGTACAAGTAGAGGTGGAATACCGCTGCTCGCGATAGCTTCGGCTACTTGAGGGCCAGCACCTGATGCTTTAAGTACTGCACCCATTGCGCCACCACAGCCAGTTACCACAAGAATTAGACCTGTAGTAGACAGAGCATCATCCATAGAGCTAACCATGTCTTTGCGCTCAATATGACGAGTAAGACCGTATAGCGCCATAAGAACACCGATACCAACAGCAACCACTGGGTTACCAATCAACGAAATAACGTTGTGCACTGCAGTGTCACCTTGACCAACAAGCGTGTTGATTAGGATGAATGCGATTGGCAGCAGAATTGGACCGAATGATAAAAAGTTACTTGGTAGCTCTCTGTCATCTGTTTCTTTTACTTTCTCAAGGTTTGCCCAATCAGCTTGGTTAGTAATCCATGTCTCACCGTTTGGTACGCGGTAGTACTCGTTACCTACTCGGCGAATATAAATCATAGAAAGAAGCATCATAGGGATAGAAACCATCAAACCCCATAACATGTATTCACCTAGATCTACACCCAGAATTCCAGCCACAGCAACTGGACCCGGTGTTGGTGGCACAAGTGCGTGAGTGATAAGCAAGCCAAGCGCTAGAGTTACACCAAGGCCAACCGCTGACTTACCCGTATCACGTGAAATTGCGCGAACAAGAGAATGCAAAATGATGTACGCAGAGTCACAGAAAACTGGGATGGCGACAAGCACCCCTGTAAAACCTAGTGCTAAGTCTTCACGACCTTTACCACACAGCTTTACAAACGTTTTTGCCATTCGAACAGCGGCTCCAGAGCGTTCGAAACACGCGCCCATGATAACGCCGAATGCGATGATCAAACCAATACCACCAAGCACGCCACCAAAACCAGCTTTAATTGCATCAATCAACTCTGTTGGCGCCATACCCGCAAAAAGACCCATGATGATACTTGCAATAACCATAGCAAGTGCGACTGGGATTCTCGTTTTAATAATCATACCCATCATGGCTAAGATGCCAATTACGATGCCTATCAGTGCTCCATCCATTTTTATATTCCTTTTGTCTCTTTCTTCATTTTTATGAAAATTGTAGGGTGGTGCATATAGGTGATATCGGGATCACCTATTGCACTTTATCGTTATGTGTTGGCTTACCTGTAAGCCGTGTTATCTAAATCAGCTTTTACTTTTATGGTTCGTTACATATAAACGCCATTCACACCGCGCTATAAATAACTTTTTACCCAGCCAAGCCCCTCTTCTGTCGTGCCTCTTGGGTTATATTCACAACCAATCCAACCTTGGTAACCTGAATCATCCAAAACACTAAACAAGTGTGAGTAGTTCAGTTCGCCTTCCGATGGTTCATGCCTTTCTGGTACAGAAGCAATTTGGATATGACTGGTATAAGCAGCAACCTCATGAATCAAAGTACTTAAATCACCATCCATGATTTGCGCGTGATAAAGGTCGAGTTGCAGCTTTACATTTGGCCTATCGACCAACTTAATCAGTTCGACAGCGTCACGTTGATGAGCAACAAAGTAATTAGGAACATCACGGCTATTTAGCGGTTCAATCATCAATTCGATGTTATGCTCAGCAAACTTATCTGCGGCAAAACGAATATTTGAGATAAAGGTTTCAACGTGTTGCTGTCTCGTGAACTTCGCATCATGCAGACCCGACATCGCGTGAACTTTCTTGCAGTTCAGCGCTTTGGCGTACATAAGTGCGGTATCAACACTGGCTTTAAACTCATCTTCACGGCCAGGAATCGCTGCAAAGCCACGTTCGCCTGCGTCCCAATCACCTGGAGGCAGGTTGAACAGCACCTGTTCAAAACCAAATCTCTGCATTTTTGCTGCAAGCTCTTCGGCCTCAAATGCATAAGGGAATAGGTATTCAACAGCTTTGAAACCGGCTTGGTGTGCTTTTTCAAAACGCTCTAGAAATGGTACTTCTGTGAATAACATCGTTAAGTTTGCTGCGAACTTAGCCATTATTTGCCTCTCCCTTTTAAATCCATCACTTCTTCGTCCGTTAGGTAACGGATATCATTCCCTTTCAATAAGAATGCTAATTTGGCGGTCTCTTCTAGCTCTTCAGCGTTATCAACGGCATCAACAAAGTCAGTGCCTGTTACTACTGGGCCGTGGTTTGCTAACAAAAATGCTCGATAATCACCTGCTCGTTTTGCCAACTCTTCAGCGATTTGTGGGTCACCCGGACGTAGGTAAGGAATCACTGGTAACTCACCAATTCGCATCACGAAATACGGTGTGAAAGCCTTAATCGCGTTATTACGATCCAACCCTTCAAGGCAAGACAACGCGGTAAGGTAAGTAGAATGCAAATGAACAATCGCATTGCATTCTGCATTATTTCTATAAATCGCTAAGTGGAATGCCGCTTCTTTAGAAGGCTTCTTACCTGAGATGTGGTTGCCATCGATATCAACAACCGACAATTCCTCAGCGACAAGGCGACCAAATGAAGAGCCTGTTGGTGTTGCTAGAAAATGCCCATTAGGTAATTTGATAGACAGGTTACCTGCACCACCAGTGGCGTAACCTCGTTCGAACATTGAACGAGCGAGCGTGACCATTTGCTCTCTTAACTGCTGCTCGTTCATCAAAACTTTACTCATTTGAATCTCGCTTATGAAAAGAATGATTGAGCTTTAGCGAAGAAGTTTTTATCACCAAAATTGCCCGATTTTAGCGCTAGTGATAGCTCACCTTCGACCGATTTAACCCAAGGCACACCTGGTGCGATTTGAGGGCCAATATGAGAACCTTTCACGGCTAGACTTTGCGTCACTACGCCTGATGTTTCACCACCAGCAACAATGAAGTTTTTCACACCATGTTGGTGCAGTTTGATAGCGAGTTGACTAAAAAACTGTTCAACGGCGTGGCTTGAAGCTTGTGCGCCGTATTCTTCTTGAATGGCTTTCAGTGCGGCGGCATCTGCGGTTGCATAAACCAAAGGAGCAAACTCGCCTTGGTTATTGGTCATCACCCAATCGAACACATCATTGGCGTATTGATCATTGGTTAAGCAAGCCTTCACATCGATAGCAAAGTGAGGAGCAAGCTGCTTGTATACCGCAACTTGTTGGTTAGTCATCACTGAACAAGAACCAGAGAACACAACGGTTGGTGCTTTGACTGGGCTACCGGCATGTTTTGCATCACTTTGGTCAGCAAGATGTCCTGTCCAATTTTTAGCGATACCAGCAGCTAGGCCTGAGCCACCTGTGATTAGCTTCAGAGATTTAGCCGCTTGACCTAACGTCACCAAGTGCTCTGCATTAAATGCGTCTACCACGGCGTAGCGACTACCTTGAGCTTTGAGTTCGTTAAAACGAGCGGTAACCGCATCAGCGCCCTGTTCAATCGTTTGAAAGTTAACTAAACCGGAAACACCTTCTGATTGTGCGTCCATCATTCGAACCACACTTGAATCCGTCATTGGTGTAACAGGGTGATTACGCATACCTGAATCACTGAGCAACTCACCAAAAACAAACAAGTGACCGTTGTAAACCGTGCGACCATTTACTGGCAATGCAGGGCAAACCATAGTGAAAGATTCTCCAAGTTCCGCCAAAAGTGCATCTGTTACGTGACCAATATTGCCCTCAGCGGTACTGTCGAACGTTGAGCAGTATTTAAAGTAAAACTGTTGGCAACCTTGAGATTGAAGCCATTTAAGCGCAGTAACCGAATCCGTCACCGCTTGGTCAACTGGGCAAGAGCGAGATTTAAGGCTGATCACCACAGCATCTGCTGATGTGTCAAACTCTCCCGTTGGAATCCCATTCAGTTGAACAGTGCGCATACCGTTTTCAACCAAGAAACCAGCAATGTCTGTTGCACCTGTAAAGTCGTCTGCAATAACACCTAATAACATGATTATTTCTCCGCCTTTGACGTGTTTACACCCGGCAGGTCAATACCTTGGAAGACTTTTATCACTGCACTGTCGTCTTCTTGACCAAATCCAGCATTACTCGCGCTAACGAACATGTTCAGTGCAGCACTTGATAATGGGAGTGGGAATTTCAGGTTTTGAGCGGTATCTGATACCAAGTTCAAATCCTTCACAAAGATATCAACCATAGATTTTGGAGAGTAATCACCATCGACTACGTGCTTCATGCGGTTCTCGAACATCCAAGAGTTGCCCGCTGCATTCGTAACAACGTCGTACATCAAATCAAGCGGAATGTTTGCGCGTGCGGCTAGTGCCATCGCTTCAGCGCCCGCAGCAATATGAACACCTGCTAGTAACTGGTGGATAATCTTAACGGTCGCACCAAGGCCAATGGTCTCGCCGATGTTGTAGACTTTAGCTGCAGTTGCATCAAGTACCGGAGCCAGTGCTTCAAATGTGGTCACCGCACCTGAAGCCATAATCGTCATTTCACCCGCTTCTGCTTTTACTGCACCGCCGGACACTGGCGCATCCAGCATCACAAGATCATGTTCAGCAAGCTGAGCTTCGATTTGTTTCGCGTCTTCTGCTGAGATCGTTGCCGAGACCATAACTGGCGTGTTAGGTCTCAGTGCCGCCGCAAGACCAGTCTTAAACAGTACCGTGTTAACTTGAGCTGCATTCACAACCAATACCAAAACTGAATCAAGTTTGTCGGCAAACTCAACCGCGCTTGTAGAGACCGCTTTTGCGCCATATTCACCCAAGTTTTCAAGCGCTTGCGGATTCAAATCGAAACCATATACATCAAGGCCTGCACGCACGCATGACTTCGCTGCGCCCATGCCCATAGAACCTAAACCGATAACACCAACAGATTGAACTTCTTTCATAGCAAGATGCCTTTCACGTAATTATTGAATTCTAGATTTGTTAATTCTTGTTTATGTTTGTGATTATATGTGAAGCAATCGAATGCGACTTAGTGACAAGTCACACATTTAACAAAAGTTAACATTAATGAGTAATTTAACCCTTTAGAGGCATTAGATAAGGGTAATTTCGGCAGCAATCACAGTTCTAATTGCTATTTCACAACAGATATTCACAGATATTCACAAAACAACCAAAGATTGATAGGATGATGAAAAATAAGAACATAGAAGAAGAATCATGATTCCAGCGGAACGTCAGAGAACCATTTTGTCACTATTATCACACCAAGAAGTGATCAGTATTTCTGAGCTTGTTGAGCACTTAGAGGTGTCTCATATGACTATTCGTCGAGATATCGTAAAGCTAGAGACATCAGGGAAAGTGATTTCAGTTTCGGGTGGCGTTCAGCTGACTAAAGCACTTCACAGCGAATTGTCACACGACATCAAGGTAGAACAGCAAGCAAGCGAAAAAGCTCAAATAGGTCAACTAGCTGCTCAATTGGTTCCTGAGTATTCGACTATCTACTTAGACGCTGGAACAACCTCTTTGGAGATCGCTCACCAACTTGCAGGGCGAGATGATCTGCTTATCATCACCAATGACTTCGCGATTGCCGCATACCTAATGAACAGCACACAATCTGAGATTTACCATACTGGTGGCAAGATTGACCGTGAAAATCAATCGAGTATTGGGGGAAAAGTAGCTGAGTTCTTGGCAGGGATGAATATTGATATTGCGTTTATCTCTTCTTCATCTTGGAATCTAAAAGGGCTCTCGACACCTTGTGAAAATAAGGTATTAGTCAAACAAGCCATTGTTCAAGCAGCTCATTCAAACTATCTGATTTCAGACTCAACCAAATACGGACGTATCGCTACTTTCCACGCCTTAGATTTAAGTGCGCTTGATGGCGTGATCACCGACATTGATCTTTCGAGTAGTGTGATTGATGAGCTTCAAGACAAAGGCATCAAGGTCATTAATTCGTAACGGATCCCTCATCAAATTTCAGGCTCACCAACCAAACATTCAGAGCCTGAATACCACCACTCCAAAATCATCTGTTTATCTACTCGACAAAAATAATTCTTACAATTAAGCGTTTATATTCATTAATAATATTGGCGGCGGGCGGCATAATAGCCGCGAATCCTTCTAACGAGTTTGGTTATGTTCTACAAGCGTCTTTTGGTATTGGCTTTACCGCTTACTTTTGTGTTTCCCATCCATGCTGAAACGTTTGGTGAGCGAATGGCGCGCATCGAACAAGAGAATGTACTGGCGAAAACCATGAGTGAAGAACAAGTTGAATTGATACAAAAAGTCGTACAGACCAACCACTGCGCTAAAGTGGCGTTAACCCATCACCAACGCATTTTGGGGCAATATAAGGTTGAGACGTCTTCTTCTGAGTTATTCGTAAAATGGCGTCAACTCGGTAAGCAGTTAGACGCTCAATACGAGACAGATTACCCCGGCTACCCTAAGCACGCTTTTCAAGAATATCCTGCGGCTTCAAGCAAAGTCGATGGCTACCTTTTTGCTCTAATCGACAATGGTTTAAACGAGCAATCGTGGATCGCCAAAGAATTTAAGCAGTGTAAAAAGAATAAGCTCATATCCCGAACCTAAGCTCTAGTCTGCTCTGGTTCGAGAGTGCTCACTCGCATTAGTTCTAATAAAGTAAGAACAGCCCTTCATAACCGCCAATTTCTATTTCACTCACATAGTCACCAACGTTACCGTTAGCATCAACAGGTTTCATTGGAACATCCAGCGCGATGGTGAGTTTTGCCGCGTCATAAAAGCTCGGATTCTTACCGTGGAAATCCGTGCGATACAACACACGACCATTGCTGAACTCTCTCGCTAACACCATGTCCTCAGGGCCACCAGCAACCACCTGATTTTCAGATTGATACATAAAGTACGTGAACGTCGGTAGAACGTGAGTGATACCATTGGGCAGATCAGCATGCACCATTTCGTTCATCGAGGAATCGCCAACGATGGTGTAGTCAGCAGGCT
This sequence comes from Vibrio sp. 10N.261.55.A10, assembly GCF_041470825.1. Taxonomy (NCBI): domain Bacteria; kingdom Pseudomonadati; phylum Pseudomonadota; class Gammaproteobacteria; order Vibrionales; family Vibrionaceae; genus Vibrio; species Vibrio sp. 10N.261.55.A10. The sequence goes on from NZ_JBFRNC010000028.1 coordinate 51,381, forward strand.
GAGGTGTCGTTGTCGAAAGCATCAAAGGAATCGGCGCAAAGCCATGTGGGATTTGATGACTCGGCTCTCCCAAGTCAACGGCCAATAACGAACTGGGTTGGTAGGCGATGTTTTTAGGGACACCACTTTGCCAGAAAGTGTCAGCCGTCGTATTGCCACTTCCATAGACGTAACCATTGTTCCACTGATTAAAGTAGCTATGTTGAGCGTGTCGATTGAGGTGGTAGATCGCTAGGGTCGAGTATTGGTCTTGCTTCCAATTATCTTCACTATTTCCAAGATACTGAACTCGCCCATAACGCGTTGTCGCCTGAAAAATAACACTTTGCCCATTGTAGGCGAGCGCAGAATTATCCCAGAATTTTGAGATCCCCGAGTAACCACTAAACCCAGTAGACGGAAAAATGTAGTGCTCGCGTAAATACAGAGAGCCCGCCTCGCTAAGATGAGACTGTCCATTTCGACCCAGTAAGTTCGCGGTTCCGATATTCAACCCAATCGACGCATCACTTTCTAAAGCAGAAAGATTTTTGAGAAACGCTGAAAATTGTTGCTTGTAGAGATCATCCGCTTGATTCGAACCCGCAACAGCTCCTAACTCTTGAACATGCCCGCCAGAGTGAACATAGAACTGGTTCGAGCCAATGAGTTTATTTGTGTCGTCGTTGTACGCACCATTCAAACCTTGTCTTGCCCAGCTTTGCTTGTAGTAGCGATGAATAGCAGATAGATAATCCGCGTTTGCGACGTTCGTTAGCGACCAAGATGAGTTAGCGCTCCACATTCGACCAAATGGCACCACTCTTGATTCCCAACGAAAACGTGCTGTCGCGTTCTTATTGGTTCGATTTCGATACTCGCTTGGCGACAAGTAGTTATCACCATCTAGATCTGCAGACACATCAAAACCACGGATTTTTCGCCATTGGCTGATAGCATTGCGGTCCGGGGTTGAAGTCGGAGCATCGGTTAACTTGACGGTTGGAAAACTGTTTTTGAGTTTTACTTCTTTTAAACGCGGCCTGTCGTCGGCATTCTCACTTTGCCAACGAACTCTCACAACGTATAAGCGCCCACCATCTCTCAAAAAGGTTGAACCAAAATACTGGCCGCCGCCATAACTCGCACCGCTCCCATCATGAGTTGTAGCTCTTAACCAGTTATCCGGAAGGTTCCAGATCACCGATTGGTTTTTGGTCATATTGAGCGTTTTGTCTTTCTTTACATCAAGCCTTTCCCATTGTGAAACCCTACCCTGAGAATCAATAGCAGTTGGGTATTCAATCCAAAATTCACCGCTGCCAGCAAACTGTGAGAACTTAAAGGTCAGCCGTTCGAACTGTTCAGCATGATAGACATACAAAGCCCCACCCTGTTCGAAATTCTCAAACACATCGGCATCCCACGGAGGCTCTTGATACAACCAAAAACCAGCATGGTCTTCACTGGCTGTATAACCCAAGATCATAGGTTTTCGGTTTAAAAGGGTCTTTTCACCATGAGTTTTATCAACTTCGGCAATGACAGTATCTTCAGAAAAGTGCAGGAAATAGTCTTCGAAATTGAGGCCTTCTAACTCAGCTTGGTTACGGAGATCGTTCTCCAACCAACCCGAGTTCATCGCCATGACTTGGTTGTACATATAACCAATTGTCGTGGCCCGCTCATTGTCGGCTTTGTCGGCATAAGCTCCGAACACAATATCACTGTTGGAAATTTCCCAATCAATGACGGCATTCGTAGATAGTGGGGAGCCCAAAAGATCAACACCAACTTCATGTTGCCCTGGCATCACAACCGCTGTACCAACAGCAAAAGCGTAACCAGCGATTAAACATGACGGTATGAGTGCGAGCAGCCCAGAAATGTAGGTTTTCATGATTCAAATTTCCTAATCGATACTGTCATGCCTTAAATCACAAAACGAAAAGTCAGCCAACTTACGTGTCAATTTAGGAATCAAAATACGAAAAAAGTATCGACTACATGGCTCTATTGTTCAAGTGCTCGTCTGTCTTGTTTCATCGGTGGCAAGTAAAACGAGCAAATGCCGATTCAAAATCAATGCATTAAGGAAAATATAAGTTTTTGTGATTTTAATTTTATTTGGAAACCAAGTATCTCCGGCTAACGAGAAATCAGCTCAGATTTTCTCAAAATGAGAATAATACGGTTTGGAAGATGAGAAGTTATCAGAGCCTAGAACTCAGAATAGGACTTGGATTTGCTGTATCGAATCTCAGTTTGAGCGCCACACTATTGAAACTCAATTTGGATAGGCTGTCTAAACAAGAACGATGACAACGCTCCTTAAAGCCTCTTGTTCCACTTCCCTTGATGGTCGCGATCGCAATTTTCTTGCGTATCGTAGCTAACATGCTTATCGATATTCTTCAGTTGAATTCCAACTTGATTGAACGCTTGTTGAATAGCCCCTGAGACACTCTGTTGACCTTCGCCACTTAAGAAGTTCGTTCTATCCTGATTGGTATCGAATACACAGACAATTTTCAAACTTTGCGGAAAAGATGAGAAGTTGACCGAGTGAGTCACCCATAAAAAACCATCGAAGCCTTTCAGCGTGTCTTCACAAACGTCAGTTAACACGTCTCTGATTTGATTCTCGATTTTCTTATCTGATTTACGCATGCGGCAAAGGTCCTATTTAACACCTTAAAAAATAAGGTTTTTCGGTCAGTTTCGTACTAGCTGATATTGGACACTGTGGCGGTTTCAAATGCAAAGTATTTATTGGGGAGAGTCGACTGGAAGATATAGAGGAAACGCCTCATGTTTGATAGCTTACGAGGCGATCAAACATGAGACGAGTATAGAATTTACTAAAACATTAGCTCGCCGCTTGTTCCCAATCAGTTAATAACTTCATGATTACGCGAGAGTCTTGATGAGTTGCCATTGGCGCAGCAAGTTGTGTGTCACCTCGCTCAACCGCTTGGCGAATATTACGCACTTGATAATGGAAGCCATCGCCTTGCGCTTCGACTTTCACTTCACGTTTCGACGTTTCATAGATCTCTACCGTACACGTATTTTCTTCGGTCGGTAGCCATGGGTTGGTGTCGAGTGTGATGCAGCCTTTACTACCTATAATCGTAAAACCATGCTTTAAGCCGTGGTCTTCTGCGGTGTGGATTTGCGCGGTAAAACGCTCGTTGAAACGCATCATTGCCGATGACTCGCAGATGTTACCATCTTGACCACGTCGGCCAATGGCTGAAATCTGCACGTCATCAAACACACTCTCACCAAACTGGTGTTGCGCGACAGAGTGAATCAGCGACATTGGGTAACAGCCAAGGTTGTATAGCGCGCCTTTGCTCGCAGGATTCACGAACTGATCAATCGCCGCAACGTAGGAACCTTGAATTGAACGCACTTCGCCAATCTCACCAGTTGCCAGTTCTTGATGAAGCTTGGTGATAAGTGGATGGTTTAAATACATCAAACCTTCAGCAAAGAATACGCCCGCTTCTTTCACGGCTAGTAAAGCTTGCTCGGTTTTTTCCATATCTACCGACAAAGACTTCTCACACAAGATCGCTTTGCCTTTTTGAGCCGCTTTAATCACATACTCATGATGAACGTGGTTTGGTAGAGCAATGTAGATAATGTCGACCGACTCATCTTCAATCAAGGCTTCATAGTTGTTGAAGGTTCGTGTTGGCTGGTATTGGGCAGCAAACTCATTGAGTGTTTTCTCTGTGCGTCCAGCAACAGCATACAGCTCACTTTGAGCATCGCCTTTAATCGCATCCGCCATTACGCCTGAGATAAAGCTGGTTCCTAGGATTCCCCATTTCATGTCTTAGATCTCCTGCTCTTGTGCTTTGATAGGCCCACGTTGCGTTTCGAATGCTTGAACCAACTCGGTAATATCACGCTCAATAAACGCTTGGGTATGAGGCATCACAAAGTGCTGATTGATCGCCTCGCGGTTTACGTATTGCTCAAGCAAGATCACACGATCGCTTTGGCTTTGATCATAGGTTGCAATTGCTTGTAGGCAGCCCGGTTCGCTTTGCATGTCTAAACAAAACTGTTCGATAGCTTCGAGCGCAGCTGCTCGTTCTATGTTGGTTTTGATCTTAAGTTCGGCAGTAACAAAGATAGTTTCATTCGTTTGAGGCATTGCACACTCTTATTTTAGTTAATTATCGGTTTGCCATTAATATAATTAACCCCTAATAATTGATAAACTCACCTTTTGTTTATTGTTTATCAACCAAGAGTGTTCAATGGATAAGTTAACCAGCATGAAAGTCTTCGTCTATGTGGTGGAACAAGGTAGCTTTCGCAGCGCCGCAAACCACTTCAACCTGTCGGCGACTATGATAAGCAAACATGTCCATTCCTTAGAAGCCAGTTTGAAGTCTCAGCTGATCCACCGCACCACGCGTAAGCAATCGTTAACCGATTCAGGACAACTTTACTATCGTGAGTGTAAGCGAATTCTCGAAGACATCAGCAATGCAGAGAACCTGATTCAGACCTTGGAAAATCAACCACAAGGCACGGTAAAAATCAACTGCCCTGTCACCTATGGAAACAAGGTACTCGCCCCTATCGTAGCTAAGTTTCTCGCGCATCACCCAACCATTAACGTTGAGCTGATGTTGAATAATGACCTTGTTGATCCTTATTCATCTGACATTGACCTGATTGTGCGAATTGGTGACCTATCCGATTCAAGCTTGGTCGCAAGGTATTTAGGGGATTATGAGATGTGTTACTGCGCGGCGCCCGCTTACCTAAACCAACATGCTGAAATCAGAGTATTGGAAGACTTGGCACAACACCCATCGCTTGGATTCAGTTACAGCAGCCAAGCTCCTCACGCCACACCGAATAAAGAACGTGTGCGCTTGATGTCGAATAATGGTGATGTGTTGCGGTATGCCGCCCTGCAGGGTGTGGGCGTGTTGTTGCAACCGACTATCTTAGTCGCAGAAGAGATTGATCGTGGAGCGCTGTTGGAAATCCTACCCGGCATGGCGCCGTTACCAAAGCCGATTCACTTGCTCTACAAAACCAAGCAACTGTCGTTGAAGAACAGAACCTTTGTCGAGTTCTTGTTAGCTGCGTTTGCTGAGTAACTAAGCGCTTTCTAAACAACAAAGACCGCTAGACTGTTTGCCATTGGCTCATCAAGCGCTTGCCAAGATCAGAGGGCGTGGTGTTATGGACGATCATCTCATCACATTGGTTGAACACCATGAAGTGTTTTAGTTCATCGCATAAAGCATGAACCAACGACTCATGGTTTTTAATTCGCTCTTCCACAACCAAGTTACGGATATTGAGCAAACCACTCTTCCTGTCGACCTTGCAATCCATTCGTGCCACCAGCTCACCTTGCCACAGAATCGGTAAGCTAAAATAACCAAACTGACGCTTGGCCTCTGGAACATAGCATTCTAGGAGGTAATCAAAGTTGAACAATGATTGCATTCGCTTTCGTTGAATCAGCAGGTTATCAAACGGAGACAGTATCTTAAGCTTGGTTCTGGAAAGAGGTTGATTCAGCAGTTCAAAAGCACCTGGCAGGACATAGTAATCAGAGCCTTGAATATCTACTTTCAGAACCTGCTTATCTTCAAGCATCTGTTGGAGTGCTCTCTGAATCAAAGGCTTTGTGTTCTTGAGTAGGTAGCTCATTTCCGACGCTATTCCAACTCCGTTAGCCTCTAAGTAACGCTTTATGAGATGCTCGATGTACTCTTGTTCTGTCGGCTCAGAGGTATCAATTCCGCTCGGTAAAACTCGCTCGGTTAGGTCATACACCTTATGAAAGTTAACTCGGCTTGGCACCATTAAGTCGCCTTGCATGAACAATGTTTCTAATGCTTGCTTGGCCGGTTTACCGCCCCAACCGCCGGGGTTTGGCCTATCCCCTTCAAAATCTTTCGCCATCAACGGCCCTTCATTCTCAATACGTTTGAGAACATGAGCCATCAGTGCGTCATCCTTTTTATACCAATGCTTGAGCTTACCGCTCGCAAAGCCATTCTTGCGGTGTAGGCTGAATCGGAAGTCACGCATGGGTAAATACGCGGCGGCATGCGACCAATACTCAAATACTTCTCGACGCTCTAACAGCTTATCAAGATGGTTCAGTTGGTAATCTTGATTGCGATTCCAAAGCGTGTGGTGGTGAGCTCGCTGAATCACAGAGATGGTATCAATTTGCACATAGCCAAGGTTTTCAATCGCAGACAACGTGTTCGCCAAAGCGCCCCCATTGCGTTGCTTTTTAGGTGGCAACTTCTTAGGCGGCAGCTTTTGCGAAAGCAATACCAGTTTTTGCGCTTGAGCGAGTGACAGTGATTCCATGAAATTCAGACTCTAATTGATAGCAATGATCCGTTTATGATTCAGCAATAAGCTCTTGAAGAATCTGCTTGTAGGTTTCTACCGTCTGCGCGCCCGTTACTGCACTCTTACGGTTGAACACCACAGTAGGAACCGCAGAGATCCCCATGCGTTGCCATTCAAACTCTTGCGCTTCAATTTGCTTCAAGTTGTCGGTGTTCTTTAGGCGCTTCAGTGCCTTCGTTGAGTCTAAGCCAACCGCTTCAAGCTCTTGTGCAATGACTTCAAGATCGGACAGGTCTTTTTGCTCTGTGAAGTGAGCAGCAAAGAAGCGTAGCTTTAACTCAGTCTGTTTGCCGTGCGCTAGTGCAAAATCGAGAAGTACATGTAGATGACGTGAATTGACCATTCTCATACTGTCATAGAAATTGAAATCGAAACCAACCGCTTGGCCGCGAGCCGAAAGCTGTTCTCGTGAACGTTGGCTCTCTTCTGCGCTAGAACCGTATTTTCTCATGATATGGGCACGCAGGTTTTCGCCCTCTTGCGGCATGTCAGGGTTAAGCTCAAACGGCTGCCATTCAAGTTCAATCTGGTCTTCTAAACCAAGTTCCGCAACGGCTAGCTCTAAGTTTTTGTAACCGACTACGCACCACGGGCACATTACGTCAGAAATAATATCAAGTTGAAGTTTCTTGCTCATAATCATTCCAAATATCGTTACTAAGGCGTATCCAATTCAAAGTGAATACCCATCTTTCTGGTTAGACTACAACAAGCTGAACACTCGTTCAAATTTAACTCAATACAACAGCAGCCAACAAAAAAGCCAACTCATTTTCACGAGTTGGCTTTGATAAAAATCGAATCTAGCTTAAGAGCGTTACGCTAGCAACTTCTCAAGTACTTGGAACACACCCGCGTCAACGTTACTTGGCGCGCCAAAACGCGCGATCTCTTTTAACTTTGGATGCGCGTTTTCCATCGCGTAAGAGTGGTAGCTCTCTTTAAGCATTTCCAAGTCATTTAGGTAATCACCAAAGCTCATGGTCTGCTCGTAAGTGAAACCTAATGTGTTCTGTAGATGTTTAATCGCCGCACCTTTTGACGCTTCAGCGTTCATCACATCTAACCAAATTTTTGCGCTTACAACCACTTGGTAGTTCTCACCGAATTTGGCATCAATAGTTGGGTTCACTTTCTCTTGTGAACCGTCGAAGTGACAGATAGCCACCTTGATGAAATCGTCTTCTACCGCCAGTAAGTCTTCTACTTGCTCACGGCGATGGTAGTACTTAGAGATCTCCGCCAGAGCACGCTCATCTTTGGTTTCGATGTATGCCGATTTCTTACCGCATAGCACCACATGCGCGCCTTCAATAGCTCGAGCTTCTTTAATGATCTCTTTAATGGCATCGGTATCAAGCAAGCAGCTGTAAAGTTCTTGGCCTTTGTGCATCACTAATGTGCCGTTTTCAGCAATAAACATCATGCGATCTTTAAGCGGGGAAAATGTTTCTAGCAAGCTGTAATACTGGCGGCCAGACGCGGCAGCAAAAATAATATCTTGCGCTTCTAAGCGCTCATAAAGATTGAAAAACTCTGGGTCGAGCTTTCCATGCTCATCGAGTAAGGTGCCATCCATATCAGTCGCGATAAATTTGATGTTTTGTTGGGGCATGTCGGGCGTACCTATTATTGGATTATGATCATTCGTTATCTTGAGTAACGGTTCTGGGTTCGATTATATCGCTAGAGTCGCTGGTGAATACAATGCTTATTTTACCGCCTGTCAGTCACTGTTTCACATCTTTCCAAGGCAAACGCTAACAGAAGCGCATTCCAGTTTGAAGGGTTAAGTCCTACATACAAGATGTGCGTTAGGTCACACTCCACTATATTCTTTCCTGTCTCTCCATCACTTTATTCCGACCACAGTCATTATGATTTTAGCTATTATTACGACCTTGCTTTGCATCGTTACCGTCAAGTTTCTAATCACACTTGCGAACTTAGAGCGCCATCGTATTCACATTGAACCTAAAATATCGTTCAAAAGAACTGAGTGGCCGACTGTTTCCGTCATTATTCCTGCGCGAAATGAAGAAGACAATATTGAAATCAGCCTTGGCTCTCTATTGAAGCAGAGCTACCCAAAAGACAAGTTTGAAGTCATTGTTGTTGATGACTTTTCTACTGACTCAACCCGTGCAAAAGTAGAAGCATTGATCAGTAAGTTCGACGTTAACGCGCGCTGTATTTCAGGTAGAACGTTACCGACCGGATGGCTTGGTAAGAGCAATGCATGTATGGCTGGCGCACTCAACGCGAGCGGTGAATATGTGTATTTCATTGATGCAGATACCGATTCAGCACCCGCGATGCTACAGAGCGTTATCGACTTTGCTATCCAACAAAAAACTGATCTCTTATCGTTTAATCCAAAACAAACTTTTGCGTCTGTGGCAGAAAAAGCGACCTTGCCGGGCATCTTTCTATCGATCGCATCTTATATGAACTTTAAAAACTCGAACGACATGACTAAGGAAGAAGCGATTGCTAACGGTCAGGCGATGTTGTTTACCCGAAAATCCTACGACGCAGTCGGTGGACACGCCGCAGTAGCAAACGCGATATCGGAAGACATCGCCTTTGCAAAAGTCATGAAGGTCAATGGATTTAAGATTTTCTGGGCATTTGCAGACAAACTAATGAGTACGCACATGTATTCAGACTTCAACTCAATCTGGGCTGGCTTTTCCAAAAACATGAATCTTATTGTGAATTGTCAATCGCAAGCACAAGCTTTAAAAGTCTTCATCAAAGCCAACATCATCGCATGGGCGGGACCGCTTTTGATGCTGGTATCGGCGAACGCCTTCATCAGTGACATGTCTGCCATTCATGCTTATTCGCTCATTGTCAGCTCTGTGATGCTATTGGTGTCGATCGTCACCTACTTCATTTTGGTTAAGGAACTGTTTGTTCCCGCAAAATTTGCGTTAACCGTACCCTTCGGTATTTGTGTTCAAAGCCTACTCGTGCTGAACAGTTACCGCTTATCTAAAACCAATAAAATCAGCTGGAAAGGGCGCTCATTAACATGATGAATAAGATTATTACTTTGCTTCTTCTTGCTTGTTCAGTTTCGGTGTTTGCATCAGACACCGATGGCTGGTCACTGGCACGCGATAAAAAAGGCATCGAGGTTTATAACCGTAAAATTGAAGGCAGTCACTTTAAAGAATTTCGAGCAGAAGGCGACATCAACGCGTCCCTCACTTCTATTATCGCACTCTTTATCGATACCTCTGTTGGCACGCAATGGGTAGAAAACATCGATGACATGGAAGAAATAGAGCATTTTAGTGCGGCGCACACGATCACCAAAACCTATACCAAGGCACCTTGGCCAGTTGCCGATCGTGAAGCTATCGTAGAGAACGTCATCACTCAAGATCCAGAGACGATGGTTGTCACCATTGGTCAGCATGGTAGGCCTGATTACCTGCCAAACAATAATAAAAAAATCATCAGAGTGGCTGAATTAGAGGCGAGTTGGATCCTGACACCAATCGACGAAAACACCACCCATATCTCTTATCGAGTATTGAGTGATCCAGGTGGCGATATTCCGTATTGGCTCATTAACATGGTGGCCGTTTCTCAGCCTTACAACACGCTTCGCGGGTTATCTAAGATGTTGGATTCTGGTGAGTACACCGATCGTCGCCTTGATTTCATCGAGAACTACACGTCACTTTAACAATGCAATGAATACTCTAGAGGTCTATATTGTGAAATTTCCATTATCTCCAATCGCAGCGATATTGCTTGTAGCATCAAGTTCAGTATTTGCTAATCAAATCATTGTCGATACTAAAGGTGTTGATGAAACACAGTATCACGCCGATCTGTATGAATGTGAGCAATACGCTCAACAAGTGAAGCCTGAAGAGGTCGATTCTCTTGGCAGCGATATTGTCGGTTCAACCGCTAAGGGTGCAGCGCTGGGTGCGGTTGGTGGAGCCGTCTCTGGCGGGAGTGGTCATGATGGTGCAAAAATTGGTGCTGGCATCGGTATTATCAGCGGCGCTTTAAAGCACGGTGCTCAAAAAAGACAATCCGCCGAGCTATCTGAGCAGCAGAAGTTTCAAGTGAATCGTAACTGTATGATCAACCGAGGCTATACCGTTCTTAACTAGCGGATAACCGAGCAAAATGGCGTTTAATCGATGTTCACGCCATTTTGCGTAGCTGAGTCAAAGCAGAGTTCAACCATAGTCCCTGAATCGCCACCTTAAAGTTCGTTCAAATAGACAGTGAGCATTGACCCCTATTTAAAATAGGCTTATCATTAATCGTCTTTTAACGATTAGCATTAAGTGAGCCACCTAAGTATGACTGCAACATGCCAAGCAACAGAAAGCTGTTCTCTACCTCTTCCGCCGAGTAATGCAGAAGCAGAAAAAGAAATGGCAGCGTTAGCAAAAGCACTCGCGCATCCAGCTCGAATTCGCATACTTAGCATCTTGTCTGCACTAGAAAAGTCAGGCGGCTGCTTAAACAGTGATCTGGTGAGTGAATTAGGTTTAGCTCAATCAACAGTGTCAGAACACTTAAGAATATTAAAAAACTCAGGCTTCATTACCGCTGAGTCTATTCCGCCGAAGATGTGTTACCGCATCGACCGCGACAATATTCAACGCTTCGAATCGGTATTTAACAGCATTTTAAAATAGAAGTTCACGCTTGAATGATTGGCTTTGATAGCCTTTACTTTTAAGCGTGTTTTTTTGCCACAATCAATCGCTTTTCGACGATTTACGATATCAACAAAGAGAGATTACCATGAAACCAAAGTTAGGTTTTCTAGATCGCTACTTAACACTATGGATCTTCATCGCCATGGGCCTTGGTGTACTGCTAGGTACCCTATTCCCACAGATCGAACAGTGGAACGATTCAATGTCTGTTGGCACCACCAACATTCCACTCGCGATTGGCCTTATCTTAATGATGTACCCACCTTTGGCTAAGGTTAACTACAGTCTATTGGGCACTGTGGTAAAAGATAAGAAAGCCATCAAGCTCTCTTTGATCATGAACTGGTTTGTTGGCCCAATTCTAATGTTCGTATTGGCACTGACTTTCTTGGGTGATCATCCTGGTTACATGGTCGGCGTAATTCTTATTGGTCTTGCTCGTTGTGTGGCAATGGTTCTAGTTTGGAACGACATCGGCGGCGGTAACAAAGAATACGGGGCTGCCTTGGTTGCTCTAAACAGTGCATTCCAAGTGGTTAGCTACAGCTTTATGGCGTGGTTGTTCATCAGCGTTCTTCCTCCAGTATTCGGTTACGAAGGCATGCTGGTTGATATCTCGATGATCGATATTGCACACAGCGTGCTTATCTACTTAGGTATCCCATTCCTAGCAGGCTTCCTAAGCCGTAAGATCCTTGTGTCGATGAAAGGTGAGCAATGGTACACAGACGTGTTCATTCCGCGCATCTCTCCAATCACACTGATTGCACTACTGGCGACTATCGTTCTGATGTTCAGCCTGAAAGGTGAAATGATTGTTGAACTGCCAATGGACGTTCTATTAATTGCGGTTCCACTGACTATCTACTTCACTGCGATGTTCTTCATCAGTTTCTTCATCGGTAAAAAGATGGGCATCGAGTACGACAAGAACGCATCAATTGCATTTACAGCAACAGGTAACAACTTCGAGCTAGCGATTGCCGTGGCTATCTCAGTATTCGGTATCAACTCAGACCAAGCGTTTGCAGGCGTTATCGGTCCACTGATTGAAGTCCCTGTGCTGATTTACCTTGTGAACGTGGCGCTTAAGATGAAAGACAAGTACTACAACGGTCAGACGGTTAAACCTAGCGTATAGCATCTACGTCTACACCTAGAACTAGAACTAACAAAAAGCAGCATCACTTTGAACAGAAAGGCTCACACGTTAAACGGTGAGCCTTTTCTTTATTCAGTTTCGTCTAATAGGCCTTTCAATGCTTGTTCAAGCCAAAGTAATGCAGGACCTTTTGAGCGTGTTTTAGACAGAACAAGATCAACCGGAGGCGACCAAGTTTTATGGTCAAATGACACATTCACCTCTACCAAGCGCTGTTTAATAAGCTCTTCTTCAACAAGGTGTTTCGGTAAGTATGCCCAACCGATATCGCTACCAAGAATCATCTCTTTAATGACGATAAAGCTGTTTGACCACCATACCTTTCCGGCAATCAGCGGAAACTGATCCATCACCTTACCTTTGTCTCCCCTCAACATTAACTGACGATGCGGGAGTAAGTCAGAGAGTTTCGCCACACCTGTTTTTGCGAGCGCATGACTTGGATGACACACAGCAATAAACGGTAAGTGACCGATAAAGCAAGGCTCAGAACCGACATCAAAAGCCAAGTTAGTAAACATTAATCCAATGTCGGCCCTCTCTTCGATAATTAACGGATTGACCTCTGTCGTGGTACACGCAACCAGTTCCACTTCAGTCGCAGGGAATTGTTGACTGAACTGACTAAAGATCTTAGATAGATTCGGGACCAATAGTGAATCATCTAATGCAATTTTGATGAGCCCCTCTTCACCACTGCCCATCGCACTAACCGTCACATTCAGATCTTCAACCTGAAGCACGATCGCTTTCACCTGTTTAAATAACTGCTCGCCCGCTTTGGTTAGTGAAGGCTTTCGAGTCGAACGATCAAAAAGCTCAACATTAAAATCTATTTCAAGATTACTGATGCCTTGGCTCACCGCCGACTGCACCTTCCCCAAATGACGAGCACTGGCAGAAAATGACCCTAATTCAACGGCATACACAAACATTTTCAGTTGTTCAATGTTGTACATTCGGTTTCTCCCAAATCTTACTATCACAAGATGTGATGCTAACTATCTTTATATTATCACTTAAGTAGATATTATCTAGCCAAGTCATTTGCCCATCGGCGGCTATTTAATCGTAAAGAGAGTTAGAAAAATGTCACATAAAGAACGCATGTTGCACATGGTGCTATTTGAAGTGTTCGCACTGATCATGATGGCGGGGCTAGCAACCTACATTACTGGCAATGGAGCTGGGGAAATGGCGGGGTTAGCACTTGCGATGTCGCTAATAGCAATGGCTTGGAACTACGTCTACAACTACGGCTACGACAAAATCTTCGGGGCAGACAGAACAAAACGAACGAAGAAAACCCGAGTTTTACACGGATTGGGGTTTGAACTTGGTTTAATGACAGTGACGCTACCAGTCTTGATGTGGGTGTTGAAGCTGGATTTCCTAACCGTATTGATTATGGACATCGGCCTAGTCATTTTCTTCGTACTTTACGCGATTGCGTTCAACTGGGCGTATGACTCAGTTCGAGATCAATTGGTTGCGAAAGGAAAAGTGGCAGCTCTGGTTTAGAGCTGCATACATTCAAATAAAAAGGGGCTAACTGGTAATCAGTCATCGTAAAAAGGAGAATAAATACGATGACCACATAAGCATAGACGGACGGGTCACATATCAGTTAGCCCATGAGTTTACTCTAACAATCTAAGCTGTCATGCGCCTGACATGACAGCAATTAAACTTCGATGAAATCTCAGGTCATTCAATCAACTCACCATGAACAGAGGCACGTTGGTTTTACTCAATAATCTTCTGGTAACGCCACCCAGCATCTGTTGATGCATCTTCTTATGAGCAAGAGCGCCAGCCACTATCAAGTCAGCATGAAACTGCTCTGCATGAGCAAGGATCGCTTGAGGCGTTTTTATTCTGCCCTCTTTAAACGAAATACACTCCACTTCGATATTATGTAGCCCCAAATAGCGCTTTAAATCTTGTTGATTAGGCTTTTTGTTGAGTGAACGCTCACTGGTTACCACCACGATGTTTTTTGCTTTTCTAAGCAATGGCATCACTGCTTTCACAGCCCTCGCACCTGGATCATCTCCATTCCAAGCAATCATAATGCATTCCGGGTTAAAGCTTTTTTGCTCACGTGGCATCAGTAAGATGGGGCGACTGCCATGTTCTATCGCCACGTCAAAACTCACGCTACTTTTGCCATTGAGCGGTTTAGGGATAATGATTAAGTCAGACACCTTACCGCGCTCAGAGACTACATCCGCTCGATAACCCGTTAGATTATGCCATTGGGCACTCACGAGTTTATTGGCGTCGTTCATCACTAAGTTATCACTGTCGCACAGTGGCACTTCGAGCTTGTCGCACAAGGTGGTGAACTCAAGCTCAGACTGGTTCATATCTTCTGCAACGTAGTTATTCACCAATTGATCAATACGGCTAAGCCATTTACTTGGTAGCAATTGGCGCTCTTCTGGCATTAACTGTTGCGGGCTAATTTGGGCGTGCAATACATCCAAGTGCGCACCAAAATACCGAGCAACACTCAATGCACCTTCTAACCTTTCAGCGGAGTTTGCCGTAGAAGCAAAAGGCATAATAATAGTTCGAATCGTCATAATTACTTTCCTTCCATTATCCAATCGGCCAAGGCAGATCAACCGCCTCTTGCAACAAGCCAATCGGTAAATCCAAAACCATTAGGTGAGTTAGACCCAGTAAGAACCCTGTCGCAGCAACCGTTACCGATGCGGAACGTATCAAGCTCAACCCTGCTTTACTCATCAAGAACAGGCAGAAGAACGCGCTAATAGAAATCACGTAGCCGACAAAGTAACAACCAAGGATCAGCGCGCCCAACCAGTACAGGTAATGCATCATGCTGATGCTGTTGGTATCAAAGGCGTAACCTTGCTCATACTCGTTATCGAAGTAGACAGCATCGCCTTCTGGCTTGGTCAGCAGTTGGAATAGCACCACCGAAGACAATACCCACATAATACTGGCAATGATGATGGTGAACACGCCACCTAAAAAGCTCTGTTGGTAGCCATCGTAAATGCCGTACATAAACGCGATGTTGACCAAGGCAGCGAAGATAACCTGAGGCTTGCGGTAACTGATTCTTACTGAAGGTTGAGCAGTTTCAATCGAAGCGTCTTGTGCTTCGCTTTGCTTGTTCTTCTTCGCGCTTTGACGCCACATGAAGAACAGAGAGAAGACAGTCAGCGCACCAATAATCATCACACCCGGGCGTAGTAAGAATGCAGCACCATCAAACTGAACCGCTTGGTATAGGTAGGTCTCCATGCCGTTGGCCAATACAAAACCAATCAAGAACGCAGGGCGAGGCCAGTCGAAACGCTTCATCAGCACACCCAGCGTACCGATGCCTAATAGGGTCACTAAGTCGCCAAGGTCGCGTGTTGCTTGGAATGCAGCAAAACAAATCACCATCACCATGAATGGGGCAAGCAAGGTGTAACGAACCGTGGTCAGCCTAGCCACCCAAGGTGAAATCAGCATACAAGCACCAGCACCAAACACGTTCGCTAATGCCAAAGACCACACGATAGTGTAAGTAATATCGAGGTCAGTACTCACCATCGCAGGACCCGGTTCTAAACCCACCAACACCATGCCGCCAAGGAATACTGCCATGCTACCCGAACCTGGAATACCGAATAACAGCGTAGGGACTAAGCCACCACCCTCTTTCGCATTGTTCGACGATTCAGGTGCGATAACACCACGCACATCACCTTTACCGAATTCAGGATCTTTCTTAGTCGTTTGCACCGCATGACCATAAGCGATCCAGTCCACTACACTGCCACCAAGGCCGGGAAGTGCACCAACAATACAGCCGATTACACTACAACGCACTGCGAGCCATTTGTTTTCCAAGAAGTCACGAACGCCCGCAGACCAACCCTTGCCAAGTTTACTAGCATTGGCGATTGGCTTATTTTGACGAAGCAGATCGATAATCTCAGGAAGCGCAAAAATACCTAAGCCAACGACTACCAGAGGAATGCCATCCATTAGGTAGAAGTTGTCAAAGGTCATTCGATATTCGCCAGTTGCAGGGGCACTACCGACACTGCCAAGCAATACACCCATACCACACGCCGACAAACCTTTTACCAAGCTCTTACCTGCCAACGCACCGACCATGCTCAAACCTAATAAGGTCAGCATGAACAACTCACCAGAACCAAAAGCGAGGATCACTGGTCGAGCGATCAACACAAACCCTGTTAGTATCACCGCACCGAACAAACCACCGAAAAGCGATGAAGTAAACGCGGCAGAAAGCGCACGAGCCGCCTCGCCTTTCTTCGCCATTGGGAAGCCATCAAGCACGGTTGCTTGCGAGCCACTTGAGCCCGGGATCCCCATTAATACGGAAGTGAATGTATCGGAAGTGGGAATAACCGCAACCAAGCCGATAAGCATCGCCAAGGCTGAAATTGGGTCCATGCCATACAGGAACGGTAGCAGTAATGATAAGCCTGCAATACCGCCAAGCCCCGGAAAGATACCTATCGCGAGACCCAGCAATACACCACCTAGCATAAAGGTGATGTGCTGAACGCTTAATATGGTTTCCAGTGCAGCAAAGAGTTCGTTAAACATCGTTGAATCCTTTCTATCATGAGACTCACTTTCGCTTTCGTTGACCACTGCTTTCATAAACCCTTGATGCACAAAGCCCTACGATGTTACCCGTACAGCGGCGATACAATGGGAGTGAAGCACTCACTGAGTTAACGATTTAATCGAATAACTCGTTAGCTACGTTGCGACAGAGAAAGTGAGATGAAAAGGCGTGAGCCACGATCTTGCGCCGCGGTCTCACTGCCAGTTAGTACTGAGCGTTGTTAAGACTCATATTTTCTTGGGCTTCTGGATAGCCTGTTTAGAAACGAGTGTTGTAGTTTGTAGTGAGCCAATTTCTGACCCATTCAAGGTTGTTTTCATCAAGCGACATAGCCGCTTTAAGTGCGAGTTGTGCTTGTTCGCCAGTTAGCTGAGGGTAATCACCCAAGACTTCGACTGCGCGTTTTTGAAAATCAGGTTGAGACACCAACTTAGAAGCCGATGCGCGCCATGCTGCAACTGTTTCTTCTGGCGTCGACTTAGGCACAAAGATCATCTTCTGAGCGGCAAACCCGGCCATAAAGAATGAGCGCCAAACCGCATAGCCTTGTGTTTCTGCTTCTTCCGGGTGGAACATCTGGTACACCTCAGCGAAGTGCGGAAGCTCTGGGAAGTTAGGATCGCGCTTCAACTTGCCGTCTTCACCTAATACACCAAAGCTGAACAATGGAATGGCTTTACCTTCGTTGACTAACGGTGTCACTTTATCGATGTAAGACGAGCTGGTTTGAGAATCGATGTTCACTTCACCGCGCTCAAAAGCTAATCGACCCGCGCCACGACCTTGCATGCCGAAAATCGCTTGTACCTCCAAACCAAGTAGATCCATGGCTAGCAGTGGTACCAAGTCAATCGAGGTCGCACCTTGGCTTGCGTATTGAAACTTGATTTGGTCTTTCTTATCGAAAAGATCTTGTACGTTCTCGATGCCCGTTTTAGGCGAAACATACACAACGCCGCCAGTTGGGGATGCGAGAATCACGCTCCAATCGTTGTAGTCGTAACGAACTCGGCGATCTTGAAGAAGATAGGGATATTGGGTTGATGCCGAGCTTGCAAAGATGTTGAGGCCGTTGTCTTTCGCACGGCGAGCAAATTGGTTAGCGCCTTTTGTTGAGCCACCACCCGGGATATTTTTCACCACCACTACTGGATTGCCCGGTAACGATTGAGACAAATAAGGTGCATAGAAACGCCCCCATGTATCCGTGCCGCCACCCTCTTTGTAAGGCATCACAAACTCGACACGCTCACCTTTAAACGAAACCTCTTCAGCTTGTGCGTGATGAGATAATGCCCCCACACCAAGTAGCGTGACCAAGAGTGATTGGCAAACTTTTAACTTAGACAATTTTTGAGTCATAAGAAAAGAACCGTTCGAGAATAACGAACCCTTAGTAGAAGATTGTGTATTTTCGGGTAGTTGTACGTTCAGCATCGTGCCTCCTAATATCCTTTACTGCGTGTTACCTGCAGCTGGACTGTTTTTTGTGGTTTCTGACAAATTAGTCGCCGAACCTGTCATCCAACTGACACGCTGCACTTTGATAACAAAAGTGTTACAAAGATCGCCCTTTAAGGCACAAAAACAGAGCACAGCGCGCCGAATTGGTGCAGTAAATCTCTAAGTTTTACGAGGGTTCAGGAGGATATTTAGAACGAACAAAGAATATGAGTGTGGGTGTGAATTTGATAATGAAAAAAAATCGCCAACCAAATGGCCAGCGATTATGAATAGGCATTAAAGCAGCTTGAGATTAAAACGTCGGGTAAACCTGACCTTTAAACAATGGGCGAGCGGTTCGAACCAGAGCCGCTTGGCGCACAGCGGGCTCAAGCTCACCCGGTTCCATTTTAATATTCACTTGGATTTGACCACTTGGGTGTTCAATGATCACGGTTTCAGAGTTGATGCCTTGGCATACTTCATGGGCAACAGTACCCGGAATCATACAAGCCGCCGCGACACAGATCCCGCCCGTCACAGCATGACTAGCGTGGCAGTTTTGGGGCACAAAGTAGCGAGAGGTAATGTGTCCGTCTTGGGTTGGTGGTGATAGTAAAGATACCTTAGGCACCACGCTTCCTGTCACATCACCCATGCCCATTAAGCGGCCTGCCGATAAACGGATAGACTCGATTCGCTCAAGTAATGCGGCATCGTCATCAAGTTGTTGCTTGGTCTCGTTACCCGCTAAGCCAAGGTCTTTGGCATTAATGTGCACCATAGGCACAGCTGCATCCAAGCAAGAAACTTCAACACCTTCAACTTGATCACGCCCGTTGCCGGTTGGGAATAGCTTGCCTGTTTTCGAACCGCCGACATCTAAGAAGTTAAGCAAAACAGGAGAGCCAGTTCCAGGAACACCGTCCACACGTACATCACCGTCATAACGTAAATGGCCATTTGGGCTTTCGGCGGAAACTTCGATAATAGTATTGGTGTTGATGTTTCTGACACGCAACATAGTGGAAGGGCTGCTCAGCTTAACCAGATGATTTTCACTGGCGAATGCCACGATGCCAGAGAGAATATTGCCACACGAAGGTTTGGTATCGACTTCTTTCTTATCGACCGCAACCTGAGCAAATAGATAGTCTAGATCCGTCCCTTCTTGCTTCGACTTGGAGACAATCGCGACCTTACTCGTCAGTGACGTTCCACCGCCGATGCCATTGATTTGTTGGCCTTCTCCGGATCCCATAATACGCACAAGCAGATCATCTCTCTCTTGCTCACTTTTAGGCAAATCACTCGCTAGAAAGTACGCGCCTTTCGATGTGCCACCGCGGATCAACATGCAGGAAATATTCTCGTTCATGACCGTTTTCAACCTCTTACTCTTGAAGTGAAAGAGCAAATCCATGCTCATTTTTGGACTTCAAGAGTAAAAAACGAAACTGTCATGTAGCTGACTCGGCGGTATTTCGGTTAAATGACCAAGCCAAGATCGGGTTACTGAAAAGCAATCGAATTAACTACCAACTAAACTAATCGTAGCTTTTAAGAGCGCTCTCCCATTCGGTTATCACTAAGGATTTTTTGCTTTGATCCGAGAAGATCAACAGGCTGACATCTAACGGAAGGGGCTTGAGTTGATTGGCAAATTGCTCACGTAAAACCGCTGCCGATTTAGCACTTTTTATATCGGTACGCACCGGAGGCATATTGGTTTCTTTTGCCATCAGCTTCTGCCCTGAATAGGAAAATAAGTAATCAATAAAGGCTTGAGCTTGTTCTAGCCTAGACGTGGTTTTATTAATAAATGCAGTTCGAATGACCACAGGTGTATAGTCGTTGGCCGCCACAATCACCACATCTTTGTGCTTCGACTCCCACGAGTTCGCATACGAGCCCATGATGTTGTAGGCAATCGCAATATCACCATCAGTCAGCGCTTGGAGCATCGACGCAGAGCTATCAAAGGTGCGAGCCTGATGGAGATTAAACAGCTCCAAGAATTGTCCGTAGTTACTCGTTTGAGCGCGTTCAAAGGACCAAAGCAGATAACCGATACCAACATCTCGAATATCAAACAGCCCTATTTTCCCCATCAGTTCTTCACTATGGAGGCGAATAAAACTCAACAGTTCGACACGGCTCAACGGGACTTCCTTTCCTTCAAGAAAAGACTCATTAAACACGATCACAGCAGGTTCATAGCTAAAACCAAACAGCTCATTTCGCCACTGGCTCCAGTGGGGAACAATACCCGATTGAGAGCCATAGCCCGGCACATTTATTTGGTAAGGCAGAGCATAACCATCATTAACAAGTCGCAATTGTAAATCCATCACCGAACTGATGGTGATGTCGGGTTGGTCCGGCTTTTGGTCTCGGATATGAGCATCTAATACATTGCTGCTCATCGCTTGATAGCGCACGGTTATTTCTGGGTTTCGACGCTGGAAATCATCGAGCAGTGGCTTCATTTCTGACAAATAGGCTGCACCATAGATCACCAACGCATCTTCATTGCCATCACCTTGGTTGCTATTGTCTTGGTGAACAGAGTCTTGAAGAACCGAATCTTGGGGACCTGAGCCTTGATTAGCTTGTGCGGTGGCATTGGTAACGAATAGAGTGCTTGCTAACAACACCGCCGAAGTTAGCCCTGCGATCCAAATCCGTAAAGATTTCATCATTAAACCTCCCACCAATAGGTATGCGGGAACTGGACTTTCACCGTGAGGCCGCGATTATCCGTTTCGCCTGATGTTGTGTCTTCCAAGCTCAGAATTGCATTGGATTTTTGAGCAACATCTAACGCGATACTCATCCCTAGCCCTGTGCCTTGGCTAATCGCATTCGCGCTGCGATAAAACTTCTCGAACACATGAGGCTTATCTTGCTCATCAATGCCCGGCCCGAAATCGCGAATGTACAGCACCGCTTTGCTGCCTTGCTGTACTAATTCAACCTCGATAGTGCTGTCTTTGGGTGAATACTTGATTGAGTTTTCAATGAGATTCGTCAGCATCTGAGTTAAGGCGAAGCTATCGCCTCGAATGTAAAATTTAAGTGATTCTATGTAGCTCAATTCGATGTCTTTATTGAGTGCATTCATCGCCAAGCCACGGCTGGTTTGCTTCACTAGCTCATTAAAATCAATCTCTGTGGGCTCAATACTTTGGTAGCGATGGCGAATCGTTGCATGGTTCAATAGCTGCTCTACCGTACGCTCAAGCACCTCACATGCGCCAGTGACTTTATCTAAGTAATCGAGTGTGTGGCTGTCATTGGCTTTGCTTTTGGCCAGTTCGATTTGAGCTTTAATACCAGCGATTGGCGTCTTTAATTGATGAGCAGCTTCGCCAGTAAAGTTCTTAAGGTTGGTTAAGTTCTTATCGAGTTGAGACATAAACACATTGATGGTATCGACCAAATGCTCGACCTCTTCCGGCGCATCGAGATTAATAGGGGTTAAGTCGAGATTCGATCGCCTCTCCATCTTATTGTTAATCTCATTGACCGGCTTGAGCACCTTTACAATCAACACAAAGATGACCAATAGTGCACTTAGCATCACCGCGAGCAGTAGCTTAACCGCGTGGTCCGAGAGCTGCTTCTCCCATACTTGCCTCGCTTGTGTGGTTTGCCCCACAAGCACGTAAATGTTTTGCGGCCCTTCACGGGTATTCATGATGCGACTGACCAAAGACAAACGCACCCATTCATCTTTAAAGGTTAAGTAAAAATAAGCAGCCTCTGGTTCGAGCTTAATCTGATACTGGTCGATTTGGTCACGCACTAACTGATCATCAAGCAATTCTTTATAACCCGTGATGTAACCAGACTCCGATGAATTCGAAGAACTAGCAACCAGATAGAAAACCTTATCTCTAGGGGAATCAGCCAGCGATTTGAAGGCCGCGGTGGGGATGTCGACACTGAATGTTAAACCATTAAAACGAACCTGCTCTATGATCTGCAGGGCGGCGTTATTCAACTGGCGATCATAAAACATCTGAGTGGTTTGATAGGCGTAGCGCTTTACCGCAACCAAAGTGAGCAAACTAATCAGGCACAATAGACAGGTCGCTGAGAACAATAATTGAAATCTCAGCGATTTTGTTCGAAAACGAAATCGGACAGGTTTGCTCAGTGCCGTCACCTAATACACCTCAGCTCAGTCTTCGACTTTATTGAGCACGTAACCAAGGCCACGCAGGGTTTTGATCTCAACATTGCTATTGGCTAGCGCCTTCCTCAAACGACCAACGTAGGTTTCAATCGCATTAGTGTTGGGTGGGTTATCGAAGTTATATAAGTGGTCGATGATCTCTTCTTTGCTCATCACACGGTTGAGGTGGTTCAGGAAGATTTCTAATAAGCGATATTCACGCTGTTTAAGCTCAATGACCTCGCCCTTCACTTTCACAATGCAACCTGCACTGTCGAACTCAATGTCACCAAACGTCACTGTGTTCTGATCGCTGCCTTGACGACGTCGAACGATCGCGCGACAGCGGGCTTCCAACTCACCAAAATCAAAAGGCTTAGTGAGATAATCATCAGCGCCCAGATCCAAAAGCTGAATTCGGTCAAACACTTCACTGCGCGCGGTAAGAATGAGAACAGGGGTATCAGACGATTGGCGAATACGTTTAATGATCTGCTCACCCGATTTATTGGGCAGGTTTAGATCGAGGATCACTAAATCAAAATCGGTATGGCTAATCATGGCGAATGCGACCGCCCCATCGTAGGCACAATCAACACCATGACCTAGGTCGATAAAGCGCTGTTCTATTGCTTCACTGATCAGACGATCATCTTCAACTACCAATATTCGCATCTTATCCCCCGCTTAAATAAGACGATTGTTCTCAAGTATGATGGCAATTTCAATAACAAAAGTAACAATAATAAAACAAAGTCCAGTATCACATCACATTTAGAACATTCTGTTCAGTACAGATGTTAAGGCGCGTTAAATATCATCAAGCTACGTCTAATAATCCGCCACTCACGAAGTAGCATCACAAATCCACACATAAACTCCTCGTACCAGTTGCGCATTCATTTACATATAGGTAGTTTGAGCGGCTTCGCAACCTATCAATTCGAGCAATGACGTTCATGCGAGCATCTTTTTCGAGCAAAAGTGTTCGAATTAACATTTCAAGTGACTTTAATTAACAATTTTATGCTCAAACGCTCACTTTTGATGTTCGTTTATTTTCGAGTTCGCAAATATATGCACAATACACGTGCTAGATAAGCAAAACTAAAAAGGACTCGAACATGACAACAAACAAACACCCTTCTTTATTTGGGCAATGCTTGGCTGAATTTATCGGTACAGGATTACTCATATTCTTTGGCGTTGGCTGTGTGGCCGCTCTGGTATTAACTGGTGCGACATTCGGACAATGGGAAATCAGCATCATCTGGGGCTTCGGTGTTGCGATTGCAATTTACTGTACTGCCGGCGTTTCAGGCGCACACATCAACCCAGCCGTAACGATTGCACTGGCCATGTTCCATGGCTTCGATAAAGCGAAAGTGGTGCCTTACATCATTTCGCAACTGCTTGGCGCTTTCTGCTCTGCAGCATTGGTTTACAGCCTGTATAGCAACCTATTTACTGACTACGAAATCGCACATAACTTCGTTCGTAGCAGCCAAGACGCACTATCAACTGCTGGTATCTTCTCGACTTACCCACATGCTTCACTTTCTTTCTTCGGCGCTTTTGCTGTGGAATTCGTGATTACTGCAGTGTTGATGTTTGCCATTTTAGCATTAGGTGATGAGAACAACGGCGCATCTCGCGGTGCAATGAACCCTCTACTGATCGGTATTCTTATCGCGGTTATCGGTGGTTCTTTAGGTCCACTGACTGGCTTTGCAATGAACCCTGCTCGTGACTTCGGACCAAAACTGTTCGCTTACTTTGCAGGTTGGGATTTCGCACTAAGCGGTGCTCGTGATATTCCTTACTTCATCGTTCCAATTCTTGCTCCAATTGCTGGTGCGTGTTTTGGTGGTTGGTTGTACCCACGTGTTATCGGTGCTTACCTACCAGTAGAAGGCCAAGGCTGCACAATTCCAAACCAATGTGAAACAGAAGAAGAAGCTGAACAAGCTCAAGCTTAATTCCTAAGCGACCCTACATTTACTAAAATATAAATAACAAAAGAAAAAGGATTCTTACCATGACCGAGCAAAAATACATTGTTGCCCTAGACCAAGGCACCACAAGTTCTCGCGCTGTAATCCTCGATCACGATGCAAACATCGTTAGTTCTTCTCAACGAGAATTTACTCAGATTTATCCAAAAGCCGGTTGGGTTGAGCATGATCCAATGGAAATCTGGGCGACTCAAAGCTCTACATTGGTTGAAGCTCTAGCTAAAGCAGGCATTCGCAGCGACGAGCTAGCGGGTATCGGTATCACTAACCAACGTGAAACCACCATCGTTTGGAACAAAGAAACGGGTAAGCCGGTTTATAACGCAATCGTATGGCAGTGTCGCCGTACAGCAGACATCTGTGAAGACCTAAAAGCACGTGGCCTAGAAGACTACGTACGTGACAATACTGGCTTAGTCCTTGACCCGTATTTCTCAGGTACCAAAGTAAAATGGATTCTAGACAACGTTGAAGGCGCTCGCGAAGACGCTGAAACTGGCAAACTACTGTTCGGTACGGTTGATACTTGGTTGGTTTGGAAGATGACTCAAGGACGTGTTCACGTTACGGATTACACTAACGCGTCACGTACTATGTTGTTCAACATCAACGACCTATGCTGGGATCAAAAGCTACTTGATGAAATGGGTATCCCGTCATCAATGATGCCAGAAGTGAAGCGTTCTTCTGAGGTGTACGGTCAAACGAACCTTGGTGGTAAAGGCGGTACTCGTATTCCAATCGCGGGTATTGCGGGTGACCAACAAGCTGCACTTTACGGTCAAATGTGTGTAGAAGCAGGCCAAGCTAAGAACACTTACGGCACAGGTTGTTTCCTTCTAATGAACACGGGCCAAGAGAAAGTAACATCGAAGAACGGCCTACTAACAACGCTAGCGTGTGGTCCTAAAGGCGAACCAGCATACGCATTGGAAGGTGCGGTATTCATGGGCGGCGCATCAATCCAATGGCTACGTGATGAAATGAAACTACTGGCTGGCGCAGAAGACTCTGAGTACTTCGCAACTAAAGTGGACTCTTCAAACGGCGTTTACGTGGTTCCTGCGTTTACTGGTTTAGGCGCACCATACTGGGATGCTTACGCTCGCGGTACAATTGTTGGCCTGACTCGCGGTGTTAACTCGAACCACATCATCCGTGCAACCTTGGAAGGCATTGCTTACCAAACGCGTGACGTACTAGACGCGATGCAAGCTGATTCAGGCATCAAGCTAGCAAACCTACGTGTTGATGGCGGCGCAGTAGCGAACAACTTCCTAATGCAATTCCAATCAGACGTGCTGGATACTGAAGTTCACCGCCCTGAAGTAACAGAAGTAACGGCTCTGGGTGCCGCTTACCTTGCTGGCCTAGCGGTTGGTTTCTGGGACAGCATTGACGAGCTTCAAGACAAAGCCGTTCTTAACCGCACCTTCATGCCACACCACGACGAAGAGAAACGTAACCGCCGTTACAAAGGCTGGAAGCGTGCTATCAAGTGTGCACAGGTTTGGTCTGAACTGCACGATGACGACGAAGAGTAATACTGAGTATTCAGCTCATCGTTAATCATTAACCGTTGACCTCGGAACTCGAGCAATCTCATCGATTAGATTGCTCGAACCTCAGCAAACGAAACTAAAAAGAGCACTATTTTGTGCTCTTTTTTTGCGTTTCAGGCTCAAATTCCACGTTTTGACCAGCGTTTTTGCGGTTTAGACATGATTCCTTACCATCATTACTTCTCTCTTTTCATCAATTCGAGCACAATAGCGTGAGTTTATATTTTCGATTTTGACGCGCTAGAGCCCTTTGCGCGCAGGGAGTGGTAAGTTAAGTGAAGCAGATACCAAGACACCAGCAGATTGTAGATCTGGTAAAAACACAAGGATATGTGAGTACCGAAGAGCTCGTTGAAAAGTTCGATGTCAGCCCACAAACCATCAGACGAGACCTCAATGAGCTGGCCGATAGCAACAAAATTCGTCGCTATCATGGTGGTGCAACCATTCCTTTAAGCTCGGAAAACACCTCTTATAACACGCGTAAAGCGCTTAACTTCAACGAAAAAGACGTGATCGCCGACGAACTGGTTAAGCACATTCCAGATGGTGCAACCTTGTTCGTTGATATCGGCACTACGCCAGAATCGGTGGCGCGCGCGCTGAACAAGAACCACAAACAACTCAGAGTCGTGACTAACAACATCAACGTTGCCAGTATCCTGCTACCAAACCCAGAGATAAAGGTTATCTTGGCGGGTGGCGAGGTAAGAAACCGTGATGGCGGTATCGTGGGTGAAGCAACACTCGATTTCGTGAAGCAGTTCCGCCTCGACTTCGGCATTCTAGGGATCAGCGGTATCGACTTTGACGGCTCACTGCTTGATTTTGACTACCATGAAGTTCGAGTGAAGCAAGCCATCATCGAAAACAGCCGCAGCATCTTCCTGGCAGTTGACCACAGTAAGTTTGGTCGTAACGCAATGGTTAAGCTGGGTAACATCTCTCAAGCACACATGGTGTTCACCAATAAACAGCCACCAGAAGAGATCCTGAACATCCTTAAAGATTCAGACATTCCATTAGAAGTTATCGAGACCGCTTCTCAACCACTAGCGTCGGACGCATAAAAAACGCTCAGAAATCATGTTCATTAAAAGAGCCCATTATTGATAGATCACTTTATCGATAATGGGCTTTTTTGTTACTTGGAAAGTCGCACTTGAACATGATTAATATCACTTCTATGCTCGAATGAGAGTTATTTTTAGCCTTCGCTGTCATAAGTGAAGGTTTTTTTATGCGCAAATCACATAAAACGCGCATAAACGAAAATAACAAATGACCGCAAACGAAAGTTAATATAGGATTCAATTATGTTCTAAAATGCTCGTTCGCTCAGAAAGAGGTCAAAACCATGAGTGCTCAACAAACTAATTCAAACAATAGTACATCTTCAACTCTAGACTTAATCGTTATTGGCGGCGGCATCAATGGTGCGGGTATCGCGGCAGACGCTGCTGGTCGTGGTCTAAACGTTGGTTTATACGAAGCAAATGATTTCGCCTCTGCGACGTCTTCTGCAAGTTCAAAGCTAATCCACGGTGGTTTACGTTACCTTGAACATTATGAATTTCGTTTAGTTTCAGAAGCACTTGCAGAGCGTGAAGTGTTGCTGAGAAAAGCACCTCACGTTGCACAACCAATGCGTTTCCGTTTACCGCACCGACCATTTTTACGCCCGGCTTGGATGATCCGCTGTGGCCTATTCCTTTACGATAACTTAGGTAAACGTACGACTCTTCCTGGAAGTAAAACGGTGAACTTGGCTCAATCAGGTTTGCTTAAACCAGAAATGAAAACAGGTTTCGAATACTCAGACTGCTGGGTAGATGATGCGCGTATGGTATTGCTGAACGTGTTGGCGGCGAAAGAAAACAACGCAGAAGTACGCAACTACTGCCGAGTTGAAAAAGCACACCGCGAAGGCGACATTTGGCACGTAACGATTCTTGATGTGATGACAAACCAACGTTTCGAGCGCAAAGCGAAAGCATTGGTCAACGCAGCTGGCCCTTGGGTGAAACAGTTCTTTGATGATGGTTTAGAGCAAACCTCGCCACGTAATATTCGCCTAATCAAAGGATCACACATTGTGGTGCCGCGTGTTCATGACGAACCACAAGCGTACATTCTACAAAACAAAGATAACCGCATAGTGTTCATGATCCCTTACCTAGATAAGTTCTCGATCATCGGCACAACCGACCTTGAATACAAAGGCGATCCTCGCGAAGTGGCTATCGACGATGTAGAAGTTGATTACTTAATTGATATCGTTAACCAGCATTTTGTTAAGCAACTAGAGCGTGACGATGTGGTCTGGACATACAGTGGCGTACGACCGCTTTGTGACGATGAATCTGACTCACCACAAGCTATCACTCGTGACTACACACTGGAGCTGGATGCAGAAATGGATCAAGCACCACTGCTATCTATCTTTGGTGGCAAGTTAACGACTTATCGTAAACTCGGTGAAGCGGCACTGAACAAGCTAGAACCTTACCTGAAACACATGGGCGCACCTTGGACAGCTAACGACACACTACCGGGTGGTAACTTCAGCTGCAGCCGCGAACAGCTTGCAGCAATGATGCACACTAAATACCCTTGGGCACCAGAAGCACTGCTACTTCGTTACGTGACCCAATTTGGTACTTACACATGGGACCTGCTTGAAGGCGCTACATGTGAGGCGGACCTTGGCATCCAGTTCTCAAGCGAAGCACACGGTGTTTACCAAGCTGAGATTGATTACTTGATCAACCAAGAGATGACAATGACAGACGAAGACATCTTATGGCGCAGAACCAAGCTTGGCTTGTACATGAGTGAATCAGAGCAACAAGCATTGTCTGATTACTTAAAAGAGAAGCTACAACGTAAAGTGGTAAGCTTTTCTCAAGTAGGCTAATCCACCAGCCAACAAGCACAGTTCAACAACCTGATTAATAAACAAGCTTAGCGTCCCCCGTGCTAAGCTTGTTTATTATTTGCCTCCACTATTTGCGTTCAATTCCTTGCACTTCAGTAGTTGTCACTCGACCAAATCGCCCTATTACCCTCTTCTATTTTCAACAAAAGCTAAATAGTGTTTTATCAAATGGGTTAATTATCAATTTTACGAAAGGTTGCTATTCTTTATCTCAACAAAACAATTCATTCAAAACGCTCATGATGTCAGCGCTTTAATAAGGAATCTATTCCATGCAAAAAGTCATTCTGATCACAGGCTCTACCGACGGTATCGGCTTCGAAACAGCAAAAGTACTCGTTCAGCAAGGTCACCACGTTTTATTGCATGGACGTAACCCAAGCAAACTTAAAGACGTTGAGCAGCAACTTATCGCTCTCTCTACGGAAGCGAAGATCCAAAGCTACGTAGCCGATCTGTCCATTCTGGCAGATGTTGATGCGCTGGCTGACGAGGTGATTGCCGAGCACGAGAAGATTGATGTACTGATCAACAACGCGGGTGTGTTCAATACTCCAAACCCAATCACCAAAGACGGTTTAGATGTTCGTTTTGCTGTGAACACAGTATCGCCGTATCACCTGACCAGACGCCTGTTGCCAGTATTGAATTCATCGAGCCGTGTGGTGAACTTATCGTCGGCAGCGCAAGCGGCAGTGAGCATCGAAGCACTAGAAGGGAAAAAGCCACTTTCTGATGGCGATGCTTACGCGCAAAGTAAACTGGCGATCACTATGTGGACTCGTGAGATGGCAAAAGAGTTAGGCTCTACGGGGCCAATGGTGGTTGCTGTCAACCCAGCTTCGTTACTAGGCAGCAAGATGGTGAAAGACGCTTATGGCATTGCAGGCGGCGACCTAAGCATCGGTTCTGATATTCTGGTTCGCGCATCATTGTCTGATGAGTTCGCACAAGCAGGCGGTCAATACTTTGATAACGACAACAACACGTTTGCTAACCCGCACCCAGATGCGATTTACGGCGATAAGTCACAACAAGTTGTCGCTAAAATTGAAGAGATCATCAAAGCAACGCTTTCTTAATGACAGCTATGCTCAAGTGATTTTCTGATTCCAAGAAAAAGCCTTACGTGACTAACGCATAACTTAGTCACGTAGGGCTTTTTCGTTAAATCTATCTGATTCTACTTTTGTTCCCAATACGGTGGATTACCATAATATTCAGAGAAGTAGTCAATGAAGGCTCTCACCTTTGGTGCAAGTAACCTTGTGCTTGGGTACACAGCCCAAATTGCAGGCTCTGATGTTAATGGGTAATCTTCTAATATTTGAACCAGCTGACCGCTTTTCAGTTGTTCATAGGCACACCAATTCGATGTCACCGTGATCCCCATACCACCTGAGGCTGCGTCACGCAGTGCTTCCCCGTTATCTGCCCTGAACGACCCAGATGCCTTAATCGTCTTAGGCCCGCTTTCAGCATTGAAGGTCCAGTTTTCTAAACCAATTAAGCTAATACATTGATGATCGTTAAGATCTCGAGGTGTGGCTGGCTTACCATATTTGATTAAGTAATCAGGCGATGCACACACAATACGCTTGTCTGTCGCAAGTTTTCGGGCAATCAGTGTCGAGTCTTTCAGCTCCGAGATACGAATCGCGATATCAAAGCCACCCTCAACAACATCCACCATCGAATCTGATAGCCTGAGATCGACTTTTAACCCAGAGTAGCGCTCTAAGAATCCAGGTAAGGCAGGAACAAGATGCAAACGTCCAAAAGACGCAGATGCGGTAACTCGCAACGTTCCGGTTGGAGAATCACAACCCACACCGACCGCCGATTTGGCAGCATCCACGCTCGATAACACTTCTTCAGCATGAGGTAAGAATGCTTCCCCCTCTTCAGTGAGTGACACTTTACGAGTGGTGCGATGCACCAAGCGAACACCTAAATTGTCTTCCAGTTTACTGATGTGCGAGCTTGCAACAGCAGGAGACAAACCAAGCTCTTGCCCAGCCATGCTGATGTTATGTGTGGAAGCTAAACGAACAAACAATTTGAGGTGTTCAATATTCATGAGATTACCAATAAAATCTTAAAAATCGTGTACCAGTAACCCTCATTATGCGTCATTCACATAACAATACAACGTATTAACTCAGTTGAATTGTGAAGATGTTATTGTGCCAAAACGAAAAAAACTCCCAAAGGAGTTTTTTTGTCTAAGTCTGCAATTCGCCATTTAGCTAATCAGCAAAATTACTAGCTCACTAGCCCAGTTAAACGTGCATGCAGTGCATCTTTCAGTACAGAACGATCATGTTTCAGTTGGTGCATCGAGCCGTCATCAATGGGTGAATCTTTCAGCTCAAGCTTACGAATCTCTTTATCAAGGTTGTCGTACGTCTTCATGTCTGCTGCAAAGCCATCGTCAGTTTTAACAAGCTCAGCAATTTTATCTTTCATTTCAGGAAATTCGTGAACAAGAGAATGATTTTCACCTAGCATAGAAACCTCTTAAGTTGAGTAAAGTGATTGGTATTACGCATTCATTATTAACCTTAGCAAGGGAGTCAAATAACAAATGAGATCCAGTACACAGCATAGAATATAGACAATTCAGATTCACAAATTTACAACATCCACCAAGAAAATGGCTTTACTGATTTTGAATTGTCTCAGTAACGGAAGTAGGTTTATGGCGATTATCCCGCCTCGAAAACAATACTTCTTTCGATTTTTACTTAGCCTGCAAGTATCGTTTTTAACTAAACGCTACCAAGCAAACGTCTGAATAACACTGTCTTTAGCCATTGGGTTTGATGCTATCGCATGGTTCACCTTAGCCAAAAATTGCTCTCTTGAATCAAGCAGGAAACCTTTCTGAGTCACTATGTTATTACCATGGTCGCCCCAATAGAAAGTGTCGATGTTTAGATTCTCAAGCAGATACTTTTCTTCTTCTAAGATCTGAAGTTGCGTCGGCATAACGAACTTACCGTCTTCTACTTCTTGTTCCATCACAGTTCCTGGCTGAATCGCTAACGCCATTGGCGCTATCTGCTCAGGCTTCATGATATTCAGTAATCTTGTGGTCTCGACAATATGTTCACGTGATCGATCACGACCGCCAAGGCCGAAGATAAACGAAAGTAAGGTTTCAATGCCGGCTTCTTTGGCTAATTCCATGCCTTCGATCGCTTGTTCTGGTGTCATGCGCTTTTTGATGTTGTCGAGTACAACCGCATCGCCCGACTCCAACCCCGCATAAGCCATAGTGAGACCGGCACTTTTAAGCTCTTTAAGTTCGCTCAAGCTTTTACGACGGAAATCGTTCAAACCACTATAGAGCGATACTTTTCTGCTTTCTGGAAAGGTATGACGAAGCTTATCCAAAATCTTAAGGAGATAATCCGTGCGGGCGGCCATCACGTTGCCATCGATAAGGAAAATTGATTCAACATAAGGGTAGATCAGGCGCGCTTCTTCAATATCTTTAAACACGTCTTCAATGTCGCGAACCTTGAATCGTTTATCGCTGAACATATTACAGAACGTGCACGTGTTGATACTGCAACCTAAAGTGGTTTGAATCAGAATGCTCTTCGCCTCTGTCCATGGACGATATACTTTTCCCTCGTAATTCATATTGGTTTCTCCGGTCTATAAGCACGAGAGCGTGCTTTAATAAAACAGAGTTTATCAACACCAGTATTCATTGATAATTCGCGATATAGTCGAATCAGTTTTTAGATTTTGTATAAAATAAAAGCCTTGTGACAACACAAGGCTTTGTAGGGGTAACTCTCTACCGGAGCAGCTGAAAATGTGTTTCCACAAAAGAAGATTAGCTGCTGCACCCTTGGGTATGAACTCGATTCATGTCGTCACCGACTTGTGCTTCTTGAGACCCCGTCGATTGGCATCCTGCCACGAATAACAGCGTTACAGATAAGATAAGCCATTTCATAATAAATCCTCTTTCGGTCATGACTAAAGCATAGTGCTTAAAAGCGCGGATACCTCAGTCATTAACTAAAACCTTACCTACCGATAAGGCCTTGGTTAATGAACAAAGCATCGCTTCTTTAACTAACGACCTGCTTTTGTACAAAAAACTTTCACTTCAACGAATGAAAATCGTACAAGAGCGAAAATAGGACAGCTATGGAACTAAGAATAAGAACTAGAAGTTAGTCACTCGTCGCCAAACGTACAGCCGCTTCTGCATGAATGGCTGTGGTATCAAACAAGGGAACATCAGTGTGTTGCTGCTGAATCAGGAGGGCGATTTCAGTACAGCCCAGAATAACGGCTTCTGCACCTTGTTGGCCTAGTTTCTCAATGATTTGACGGTATACATCTCGAGATTCTTCTTTTACTTGGCCTCGACACAGCTCTTGATAAATGATGTTGTGGACTTTCTCTCGGTCACTCTCATCAGGAATCACCACATCGATACCGAATTTGTTAGTCAGACGGCCTTTATAGAAATCTTGTTCCATGGTGAAAGCGGTACCGAGTAATCCAACTTTCTTTACACCCTGTTCAAGCAACTTCTGCGCTGTGGTATCAGCGATGTGCAAGATAGGAATCGTGACCTTCTCTTCGATCTCAGGAACGACCTTATGCATGGTATTGGTACAAATCAGAATGAAATCAGCCCCGCCCTTCTCTACCGATAAAGCCGCGTCCGATAAGATATCCGCCGTCTCAGCCCAGCGACCTTGATGTTGAAGCTTTTCTATCTCATCGAAGTTCACGCTGTACATACAAACCTTTGCAGAATTGAGCCCGCCGAGTGTGGCTTTAACGCCCTCGTTGATGGATTTGTAGTAGCTCACTGTCGACTCCCAACTCATACCGCCGAGCAAACCGATCGTTTTCATTTTTCTATTCCTTTAATTTCCGACTAACTCGATTAAACCGTCATGCATTGAAAATTTATAGTACGTTCTTGCTTAAAGCGAACCCATAACACCTTATTCCTTTCAAACGATTGCTTTCAAACCGTTCATTCCCAAAACCTCCGCTCACAAAAAAGGCTCGAATTTAAAATCCGAGCCTTTGAAGTTTTGACCAAGGGTATACTTGGCGTTAGTACACCTCACACCAATCGGATTTCATGTCGATCAGTGTCCAATCCTCTCTGGAATTCGCCTCATCTAGCGCTTTATCAAGCTTGCCAACGTGAGACTCACGATCGTACTGCCACTCGCGCTCAGCATCAGTGTGATGAACAATCATCGCCATTGAATTGGGTTGGCTCGTTGCCCATTGCATCATCGCTTGGTCACCGTCTGAGTTGCCGACCGCTAGAATAGGTTTCTTGCCGATAATATGCTGAATGTTAGTGACCTTTCCGGCTTTGTCATCAATGGTCAAAATCAACGAATCTTTGGTCACCGTTGGTTTGCCATCGTTGTAGCTGTAGTTGTATTTAAGCGCACTACCGATGATTTGCTCTGTAGGAATATTGTAAGCTTGTGGAGCCCACGCCCTCATGAAGTCAACGCCTCCGCCCGACACAATATAAGTCTTAAAGTCATGCTCTTGCAGGTAAGTCAGCATCTCTTTCATTGGCTGATAAGTAAGGTCTGTGTAGGCTTTGTTGAAACGTTTATCTTTTGCTACCGTCAGCCATTGCTCAACGTCTTGCTGGTATTGCTCAACAGTCATACCAGAATGTGTCGCCATGATGATTTTCAATAGCCCTTCTTCACCGCTGCCCAGAACGCTCTCAATATCATCTTCGAGTACAAACTTAAACGGTGCTTCGGTTTTCCATTCAGGGTGATCAGGCGCCATCTCTTTTACACGATCTAGTGCAAAGGCTAATTGGAAGTAATAAGGCTTTTCCGACCAAAGCGTACCGTCGTTATCGAACACGGCAATGCGATCTTCAATTGCCACGAACGTATCAGACTCAGCTTTAGTGGCTTGCCCAACAAAGTCGACGATAGCGGATTTGCTCTCGCTGTCCTTCCAAGAAGGCAGCAAGTTGGGATCACAATCTTTAGCAAAAGATGAGAAAGAGAGACTGGATAAGATCGCGACAGATAAGAGGGTCATTTTCTTCATAGCAACTACCATGTTGTTGAATTAATTGTAGGGTTTAATTCAATTCATCCTAGTTGGTCTACTCTGATTTGCCACTTATGAACACTATAACCAATGCTCATGTTGGTATTAGATTAGTACCACAGCTAAGCTGGCTGAGGGTGCTCTGCGATGTATTTATCGAGAACTTAAAAGGAGACAAACAAAAAAGCAGAACTTCAATTCCTCAAAGTTCTGCTTTATCAATCCATGACTGCTTACACTCTGCGCTTTTTGAAAGCGTGCCAGCCAGCGCTGAGAATTGTTTTTACCACCACGCTTAATGCGCTAAGTTTAGGGTCAGCATTCTTGCCAGAGGCAATGCGCCACATCTGATGTTCATACCAAACCAGCCCGACCATCGCCACCTTGTCTAATGCGGGTTTTCCTGTGGTTGGCACCGTTAGTGGCATGCCGTGGCTAGGGTTTTCAATTAACTTGTTAGGGAAATCAGGATCAACCGCCATTGTTCGCGCAATACCAATAAAATCGGTCGCCGAGGTATTTAATGCTTCATTCATTGCTTGCGCGGTTCGAAAACCACCCGTGACCACCAGCGGTGTACTCACGAGTTTTCTCGCCTTAACCATGTAATCCATAAAATACGCTTCACGTTTTATTGTGCTGGACTTGATTGATTCAGCTTTGCTCTTTGAACCCATCATTGATGGACTTTCATAGGTGCCGCCAGAGATCTCAATCAGGTCGATACCGTTATCACTCAATGTTTGCACAACCTGCATTGACTCTTCTTCAGTGAAGCCACCTTTCATGAAGTCGGCGCTGTTAAGCTTAATTCCGACAGGGAAATCTTCACCGACCTCTTTTCGAATCGCGCGATAAACCTCAAGCACGAAACGAAGTCTGTTTTCGAGTGAGCCACCCCATTTGTCTTGGCGTTGATTGTGTCTCGAAGACAAAAACTGACTCACGAGATAACCATGAGCACCGTGAATCTGCACGCCAGTAAAGCCTGCTTGTTTTGCAAGCTTTGCACTCAGCGAAAATTTATCAATGATTGCGATTATTTCCGTCTCAGTCAGAGCTCGTGGCGTATTGAAACCTTTTTCTAATCCACGCTCTAAAGAGATAGCCGAAGGCGCAACCGGGCTATCACATAAGAATTTAGGGATTTGCTTTCCTGGGTGGTTCAATTGCATCCATATCTGCGAACCATTTTGTGTTCCAGCCTTCGCCCACTCACGAAATACGCTTAAGTCACTTTGCTCATCTAACACCACGTTTTTAGGTTCACCAAGCGCACCTCTATCTACCATCACGTTGCCCGTCATGGATAGGCCAATTCCTCCTTGAGCCCAACACTGGTAAAGCGTGACTAAACCTTGCTTAGGGTTATGATGTTTATCACCTAGCTGTTCACTCATTGCCGATTTGAACAGGCGATTTTTGATCACTTGGCCATTAGGAAGAAAAAAAGGGTCGTTGAGGCAGATTGGATTCATGCGCGTGGTTACTTTCTTGGGTTTATATATTGAGTCCAGTATGCCCTATTTTATCCGACAGTTCTGAGCATTTGGTGCCTATTTCGAAGCAAGTTTCACTCAATAATAAAATGCCAGCGGCATAGCAGCTGGCATTAATCGATTATAAATAGAATCTCAAAAACTGGGCTGACGCTGCTGAAATATGTCAACCAGAAAGGCTCTAATGCCCTTTACGCTCATGGTAATTGTCGTTATTGTGATTCTCTACGCCATCATCACAAGGACTGTCTGAGAGTTATGAACAGCACGATTGAAACTATTCTGGGGCACCGCTCCATTCGTCAATATACAAATCAACCGATTGAAAAAGCACAACTTGATGTGATTATTCAGGCTGGTCTCGCGGCTTCGTCATCGAGCTTACTGCAGGCTGTTTCTATCGTGAGAGTGACAAACAAAGAGAAGCGTAAACTGCTAGCCGAATACGCAGGCAATCAAGCTTACGTGGAGAACGCGGCTGAGTTTTTGGTGTTCTGTATCGACTATCAACGCCACGCTCAAATCAACCCTGAAGTGAAAACCGACTTTACTGAACTGACCCTGATTGGCGCTGTCGATTCTGGCATCATGGCGCAAAACTGCATGTTGGCTGCTGAGTCTCTAGGTTTGGGTGGCGTGTACATTGGCGGGCTGCGTAACAGCGCACAACAAGTCGATGAACTGTTAGAACTACCACAACATACCGCCGTGTTGTTTGGGATGTGCTTAGGTCATCCGGCACAGCAACCAGAGGTCAAGCCTCGCCTTCCAGCTCACGTGGTGATGCACGAAAACCAATACCAACCGCTGAGCCTAGATGACATTGCCAGCTACGATGATTCGATGCAAAGCTACTACGCAAGCCGTTCAAGCAACCAAAAACAGAGCAGTTGGTCACAGCAGATCACGCAAAAGCTGTCTGGCGAATCTCGCCCGCATATCCTGCCTTACTTGAACAGCAAGCAGCTGACCAAGCGTTAAGCCGTTAAGCCGTTAAGCCGTTAAGCCGTTAAGAGCTTGCAACAAACCACAGCAAACAGCAGTACAAACAAAAATGTCAGCGTAATATACGCTGACATTTTTATTTATCCGGAGGCGGCTAGCTTACAGATATTTCTCAATCGGTAACAACTGTAGGAAGCCTGACTGCATTCGTTCCCATTGACCAGTGTCAGGTTCGCTGTCCCAACGTTGATCGCCTGAATACCAATACACATCACCGTCTTCCAATTCCAAGCGCCAGCTATTATCTTCACTCATTGCTTGCTCAATAGTGTCTGCTAACGTTTCAGCAATCTCTTTATTTTCGATGATCAAAACCGATTCAGTATTGAGGTAGGTAGAGCGCAAGTTGAAGTTAAATGAGCCGATGCTCGCGATGCTGCGGTCGAATACGACTGATTTAGCGTGCAAGCCATAGGCTGTCTCAGGCGCACATTTAGACGCGTCTTGAGTCGATGCTTCACACAACTTAGATTCTGGTTTTAGCTCAAACAGATCGATGCCATGCTCCAACATATCGTAACGTCTGCCCGCATAAGCAGAATGATTAGTCACCAGATCATTAGAGGCCATAGAGTTAGTTAGCGCTTTTATCTCAACGCCCTTATTGTTCAACACTTGCCACTCTTCAAGCTGACCATCATCGAATACAAGGTAAGCCGATTCCAATAAGATCTCTTGTTTCGATTCACTCGCTAACTTACCTAGAAGAATCGCGGTCGCTTTCGGTTCATCGGTATTGTCTGAATCATCAGGAACAGGCTGATCGTAAACAAAACGCGCATTCACCCATGCCATCTCACCAATCACCTCTTTCAGCAAACTATCAGCAGCCTTACGATCTAGTGGCAATTCCGGGTAATTTTGATAATGCGGAACGACAATATTATCTATCTTCGAGAGATCAGGTTGCTCGTCATCACCCAGCATATCGACAGGGTAAGACCAACGGCTGTTCCAGTATTCAACAAAACTGGTTTGGATGGTGTTAACTACCGAGCCCATGACTAATACATCGCGGTCTCGGAAATTGATTTCATCAGAAAGGTCGAAGTATTCATCACCAATATTACGTCCACCCACCACAGACAAAGTACCATCGACGGTAAACGACTTATTGTGCATACGGCGATTTAAACGAGAAAAGTCGCCGACAAAGCTCAGCCATTTACTGAAACCGCGGCGTGTTGGTGTTGGGTTGAAGATACGAATCTCGACGTTCGGGTGTGCATCCAGTGCCGACAGCAACCCTTCACGTTCGTTGAGGTTGATATCATCCAGCATTACGCGCACCTTCACACCACGCTCAGCCGCGGCTAATAAACGGCTAGCGAGATAGCTTCCCGATTCGTCAGAGTTCCAGATGTAGTATTGAATGTCGATGGTGTGCTCGGCACTTTCTACCAGCGCTAATCGCTGTGCCAAAGCATCCCAACCGGACTCTTGCAGACGAACCGCAGTGTTGCCTTGCTCTAAAGCTTCAGGCTGAAATTCATTGGTTAGAACCGATAAAGAGCTAGGTGCAGGAGAGGTTGGCGGTTCTGTTGGATGATCGATGCCTTCAGGAAGTGAAGAACACCCACCTAAAACGGCGATTAAGATTAACGTTAAACTGATGCGTTGGAGCACAGGCATGTATCTGACTTCCTTTTCACGATGCGTCTTTAGAAACTTTCCGTACAGCTTTTCAATGAACAAGCTATTCCGATCTATTCATTGATTATTACTGCTAAATCCTGAAATTTATAGGTAATTATCCAGTATAAATTTGAAGATCAGTAAATTGACCTACAAATCACCTAAGTTGAGTGAGTGTCAGGCAATATAAACTTAGCGGGTTTTCTACCATTTCGATGGTGAGTCTGTTCGGTCTGGGTGATGCTTCACCATTGTTTGGAGATCTAGTTTCACCGCTTGATTTCACACTAACAGGCGTGTCGACTTACTTATATGAGATCGTGCAAACGCATTACTTACGTAAGCGCTAAAGCTGTTGTTCATCTAAGGGACATGTAAGGATCAACACCGAAAACATTGTTCACACTACATAACGTTTATCGTCCCTACACAAGCCTTCCCTATAGTAGTACCCTTTATTGTCTCTCATTCTTGATGGTAACTGGATATTATGAAGCTTTTGGTCGATCGCACTGGTGAACAGTTTTTAGATATTCTGCAAGAATCGGGAGATACATTGACGGTTCAATTCATTACCAATGAAGGCAATCGAAAGGGTAAGCCGTTCCAAGATAACTTGAGTGGATTGTTCCTCACAGGGTGGAAGCCGCGCACCACTTCAACAGCCATCGGATTAGAACGCTTTAAGCAAGGCAAACTTGAAGATCCCAAAGTGAGTTTCGCATTGCACCAGCTCTATCCACTGGGTCGAGACGTAAAATTACCTTCTGGAGATATCGCCACAATCGCGAGTTACGCCAATACCCATGCCGATGGCTACTATATGTCTGTGCGCCTCAACGATGAATTAACCCGACTCAAGATTACACCCGATTGGGAACTGCAACCT
Organism: Vibrio sp. 10N.261.55.A10; assembly: GCF_041470825.1. Taxonomy (NCBI): domain Bacteria; kingdom Pseudomonadati; phylum Pseudomonadota; class Gammaproteobacteria; order Vibrionales; family Vibrionaceae; genus Vibrio; species Vibrio sp. 10N.261.55.A10. The sequence continues at coordinate 91,525 of NZ_JBFRNC010000028.1, forward strand.
TCCACTCAAAGATTGGCTCTGCCTTATTACCCAGCCCCAAGAACTAAAGAAGAGCTCGACAACATTGACGATTTTGATGCGTGGGCGGGCGGCTTCTAAATACTCCTCACCTACGCCTAGTAGCACATAATACCCAAGTTATTATCAATTATTTTTTGACAATAATTCAAATGTAGCACTGTTTATCGTTTCAAATATTCCCACTATTATTTATCCATCGACACAGACTGCAGCTCAATGAACAAAGAGTGGCACTGTAAACACAGACAAATCACCATTTCGGTGAAAAATAATATAGGTACGAACATGACTCAACTAACTATCGTCGCAAACATCGTCGCTAACGAAGACAAAATTGAATTGGTTAAAGCAGAGCTGCTAAAACTGATTGATATTACTCGCGCTGAAGAAGGCTGCATCAACTACGACCTTCACCAAGACAATGAAAACCCAGCACATTTCACTTTCTACGAAAACTGGACATCACGTGAACTTTGGCAAACACACATGGGTAATACTCACCTTGCTGAATACATGGCAGCAACCGAAGGCAGTGTTACGTCATTTACACTTAACGAGATGACTAAGATCGCTTAAGTACAGTTTCTGTAGTCTGTTACTAGAAAGCACACTGACAAGCTATCGAGTTCGATTTGGAAGCCCCGCTGCACGTCAGCGGGGCTTTTTCATTTATGCGGATATCGTCAGCTGCCTTAGTTAGAGCTTCAAACGGGGCAGAATAAAGTCAATAAACGCCGAGATACGTTTAGAGACCGATGACGACTTGTAATAAACCGCATTCACTCGCTCTCGGTCTGTGTTGGCAAGTTTGTCTTGTTCCAAGATAGGGATTAGACGCCCTGCTGCCATATCTTCCTGCACCATAAACCCCGATAAACAAGCAATCCCATTTCCAGCTAAGACTAGTTGACGCACGGTTTCACCATTACTGGCTGTCACAGTAGGCGCGACATCACTTTGGTTTGGTAAAGGCCAATGGTTAAGCACTTTGTTACCCGCAAACCCCACAATTTGATGCGAACTCAAATCTTCAGGTTTGGTGGGCAGCCCACGCTTAGCGAGATAATCAGGTGACGCCACAATATGGAGTAAACTTTTTCCTAACGGGCGAGCGTGCAGTGTTGAATCGGACAACTTACCGATTCGAATCGCAACATCAGTTCTCTTTTCGAGAAGATCAACGAAGCCTTCGTTGGAAGTGAGTTCCAACTCAATGTCTGGGTAAGCCTCTTTGAATGACTGCACCAACGGCACTAGCTGATGGAATACGAATGGACTGGCGGCATCGACTCTTAAACGACCTTTTGGCAACTCTCCGCGCGACACGATTTCTTCTTCCGCGCTCTGAATCATCTGTAATCCCACCCTGACTGAATCGACAAACTGCCGTCCTTCCTCCGTCAATTCCACGCGTCTCGTTGTTCGGTTGAATATTGAGACGCCGAGTTGCGACTCCACCTTACTCACCGAACGAGACACCTTGGCGACCTGCACATCCAGCGCCTCTGCCGCCGCAGAAAAACCACCAGCATCGACAACGGTGAGTACTATTTCTAAATCATCTGAACGGGTTAACATGAGGCTCCTTCGCTATCTTCATTTTGTTTAATGTCATCTCGCTTGTGCTCATCACAGCTCAAATCATCTGAGTCTTTTCGATCTCATCAGCTTAACCCAATGATCGGCTAACCCTCCAATTATTGCAAATATCACAAAGGTTATTTGTTAATGATGGCATTTTTCACAAATATATTTTGCTAGATAATCCTCGCCATCAAACGAAGCGCTCCTATTGCAGTCACAAGCTGCCCCATTTTATCGCGCTCGGTACTTAACAAAGAACAGTAAGAGAGATGATTATGCCACTAGCATTACTTGCATTGACGCTCAGCGCCTTTGCCATCGGAACCACAGAATTTGTCATCGTAGGCTTGATTCCTACCATGGCGAGCGACTTGAATGTATCTCTGCCATCAGCAGGCCTATTAGTCAGTTTATACGCGCTTGGCGTTGCTATTGGCGCACCAGTCTTAACGGCATTAACCGGCAAATGGAATCGTAAAGCGGTGTTGCTGACCGTGATGGCATTGTTTGTCATTGGTAACTTATTGGCGTGGCAAGCTCCAGGCTATAACACGCTGATCGCCGCACGAATTTTGACTGGCCTTGCCCATGGTGTGTTCTTCTCGATTGGATCGACCATCGCGACAGGTTTGGTTTCAAAAGATAAAGCAGCCAGTGCCATTGCGATCATGTTTACAGGTTTAACGGTTGCATTGGTAACCGGCGTACCACTGGGCACTTATATCGGCCAAACCTTTGGCTGGCAAGCGACCTTCTTGATCGTTGCTCTGCTTGGTCTTATTGCTCTTATCGGCAGCGCTATCTTGGTTCCAAGCAACCTTAAGCAACCACCAGCGGCGAAGATTTCAGCACAACTAAAGGTTCTAACTCAACCACGCTTACTGTTGGTTTACGCTATCACAGCACTAGGTTATGGCGGCACATTCACAGCGTTTACCTTCCTTGCTCCAATACTGGAAAATGTATCAGGATTTGATTCGAGCTCAATCAGCTTAATCATGTTGGTTTACGGTGTGTCAGTGGCGGTCGGTAACATCTGGGGCGGAAAAATGGCCGACAAGATGGGCCCAATTAAAGCACTGACCGTTATCTTCTCTGGTTTAGCCGCAGTACTGGTGGTATTCAACTTTACCGCAGTAAACCCTTACGCAGCTGTTGCTACCATTTTGGTTTGGGGTGCATTCGCATTCGGTAACGTTCCAGGACTACAAGTGTATGTTGTGAAACTGGCTGAGAAATACACACCAGACGCCGTCGATGTCGCTTCTGGATTGAACATTGCAGCCTTCAACGTCGGTATTGCATTAGGCTCATGGGGCGGTGGTTTGATTGTCGCGAAATCTGGATTAATGAACACCCCTTGGGTAGGTGCTGTGATCGTTTTGATCGCTCTTGTTCTGACTCGATTCAGTGGTGCGTTAGATAAAAAGCAAGCACAACAAGCTGTTCCATCTAGCATCTAGCATCTAGCATCTAGCAAGAATAGAAAAAACAAAGCCCGAACCTAGGTTCGGGCTTTATCAATTCAATCTGATTATTACTCGTTATCGATCGCTTTCAGCACTTTACATGGATTACCGACTGCAACCACATTGGCTGGGATGTCTTTGGTTACGACACTGCCCGCGCCAATCACGCTGTTTTCGCCAATGGTGACACCGGGGCAGATAATTACACCACCGCCAAGCCAAACATTGTTGCCAACATTAATCGGTGTGCCAAACTCAACGCCTTCTTCTACACGGCCTTTCACATCGAGTGGGTGACCTGCAGTCAGGATTTGAACGTTCGGACCAAGCAGCACATTGTCGCCAATAGTCACTTCAGCCACATCCAAAATCACGCAGTTAAAGTTAGCGTAGAAGTTCTTGCCTAGCTTGATGTTCGAGCCGTAGTCACAACGAAATGGAGGTTCTAAATGCGCATTTTCACAGTCCGGAATGAGCTCTTGCGTTGCTGCTTCCCATTCAGATGTGCCAGGAATACTGTTATTGAGTTTTTGAAGCACTTTGCGACATTCGATACGAGCTGCATAAAGCTCTTTATCCCAAGCCTGATAAGGTTCACCTGCTAGCATTTTTTGTTTTTCTGTTTTCACGTTACTTACCTGTTCTCACATCAATTAGCTATTTTCATATTACTTATCTAGCTCCACATTACTTAACTAATGGTGGTCAATTCATCGACCAAAAACGCAATATCGCACATCTAAATAACAGTGAATAAGGAGTGTTTGAGCTTGGTTTAAGAGATGCGCAGCTCGTCACTTTTTGTAGGTAAAATATGAAATTCGAACAGTGCTAATTTAGCTTCGCTATCGAATCACGTAACACCAAACTACCAGTGGTATTGATGGTGGTCGCTTGCTCTGTTTCACCGACAATTTGCAGGATCGCCTTTTGCGTCATTTGCTCTAATGGCACACTCACAGACGTTAAGCTTGGCGTTAAAAACGCCCCCATTTTGCTGTTATCAAAGCCGACGATCGAAACATCTTGAGGCAATGAGTACCCAAGTTCGGTTAACGCCTTAATCGCACCAATCGCCATATCATCGTTTTCAGACAAGATAGCAGTGAATGTGGTTCTGCTTTTTGCCAAAGCCTGAGCCGCGTGATAACCGCTCTCCATCGTCCAATCACCTTGAACAACGTTGGACTCATCCAATGCAACACCATGTTTAGTTAACACATCTTGATAGGCTTGGTAACGCAGCTCATCGGTCGAAGAACCGGCTTTACCACGAATCACTGCAATGTCTGTATGGCCTTGCTCGATGATGTGTTCAACCATCAAACAAGCACTCTGATAATGGTCGGTGGTAATAGCATGATTGGGCTTCGACGGCATTTCACGGTTGAGTACCAGAATCGGAGTGTCGGTGCTGTCGATGATCTTTGCAATCTCACATTCGGTTAAGCATTGCGGATAGAGGATGATGCCCGCGCACTTCATATCCAGCAGGAAGTTGATCGCCTTTATTTCGTCTTCAGCGCTGTGTTTGCCATCGGTGATCACCAGTTGGTGATTCGACTTTTCGCTATAAGAAGCCGCGTGATACATCAAGGAAGAGAAGTAAGGGCCATTGAACAACTCATTGGTGATAACAAAGCCGATGAAGTTGGTCTTCTTGGTCGCCAATTGCTGAGCCAACAAGTTCGGTCGATAACCTGTTTCTTGAATCGCATCAAATACCTTTTTCACCACATCTGGGCGCACGATGTTCTTGCCATTTAAGACACGAGAAACGGTCGATTTAGATACGCCTGCGCGGTTTGCGACATCAAGCATGGTTACCATTCGCTTCTTTTCCTTTATAAAAAATTAGCCGACATAGGCCGACTAATTCATTGCAAAATGACAGCTCACAGTTCACATAACTGCGCTGGGGAATGCATTCTAAATAGTGGCACCGTTAGATGCAATCACACCTTTATACCACTCGAAAGACTTCTTGCGCTTGCGTTCTAGTGAGCCAGATTGATCGTTGTGCTTATCTACGTAAATGAATCCGTAGCGTTTTTTCATCTCGCCCGTGGTGAACGAAACTAAATCGATACAGCCCCAAGGGGTATAGCCCATCAAATCAACACCATCAATCGAAACGGCTTTTTTCATCTCTTTGATGTGGTCGCCAAGGTAAGCAATGCGGTAATCGTCATTAATGCTGCCATCTTCTTCAATGGTATCAACCGCGCCAAAACCGTTCTCAACGATGAACAATGGCACTTCATAACGTTCATACAGAGACGCTAAACAGAAACGCAAACCCGTCGGATCAATTGGCCAGCCCCAATCGCTAGACTGGATGAACGGATTATCGACCGAATTTTCATGACCGCCGTCCATCGCTTCTTCTGTAGATTGGTGAGAAGAAGAATCCAAGGTATTCGACATGTAGTAGCTAAAGCCTAAGTAATCAGCCTTACCTTCTTTTAGGATCTGCTCATCTTCAGGCTGCATCTCAATGTTGAAGCCTTTGATTGCCCAGTCACGCGTAGCGTAATTTGGGTAATGACCGCGAACCATCACATCTGAGAAGAAGTAACGGTCACGCATCGCTTGTTGTGCCACCATAATGTCTTCCGGTTTAGAAGAACGAGGATAGAAAGGCACCATCGCACACATTGCGCCGATTTGAAGATCTGGATTGATCTCGTGACCTTTCTTAACCACCAAAGCACTTGCAACAAACTGATGGTGAACCGCTTGATACATCGCCTCTTGCGGCTTTTCGCATTGTGGAAACTTCACGCCTGAGCATAACCAACCGAAAATATCTGCCGAGGTGTTCATCTGGTTGTTGATCTCGTTAAACGTCATCCAGTATTTCACTTTGTGCTGGTAACGCTCCATCACCGTAGTTGAGTACTTAACGAAGAAGTCGATCACTTTACGGTTCATCCAGCCACCATATTCGTTAGCTAGATGGTAAGGCATTTCAAAGTGGCTCAGTGTTACCACAGGCTGAATGTCGTATTTCAACAGCTCGTCAAACAGATCATCGTAAAACGCTAATCCCGCTTCACACGGTTCAGCTTCATCGCCATTTGGGAAGATACGCGTCCACGCGATACTGGTACGGAAACACTTAAAGCCCATCTCAGCGAATAACTTAATGTCTTCTTTGTAGCGATGGTAGAAATCCACTGCGACTTGGTTAGGATAGTTTTCGCCATCAATCACGCCATCGGTGATTCGACGTTGTACACCATGAGCGCCCGCTGTTAATACATCAACAACACTGACACCTTTACCATTCGCATCCCAGCCGCCTTCTAGTTGATGCGCTGCTACTGCACCGCCCCATAAAAAATCGTTCGGAAATTCGTTGTTCATACCATTACTCGCTACAAGTTATTCGTGAAAAAGATCAGGATTAGAGAGCTCATTGCAACTCTGAAACCGATTTCAATAAAAGAAAAGATACAGGTTGAAACCGGTTTCAGCAATAGTTAAAAGATCTTTTTTGATCGAACTACAGACTAATCAACAGTCAGCATTACGATCAATGCTGCTCAAAATATTGGTCATGTTGAGATTTTCCAGATTGGTCTTGAGTGCCAGGATAGAACTGTACAAGCGTTTGATCGGCTAAAGTGAGGTGAATCCAACCCTCTTTGACTTTCAGCCAATTAGTGCCGCTTGTCTCATAGACGATAGGAAAGCTACCCCAACCTGATTCTGATACCTGCAACTCTTGAAAACGGTCAATTGGAGTGAGTTTATTGCTGTTGAAATCAGCATTAGAGTAAACCAGCAGAGGCTCGATAGCATCGGTTGGCTTAAACGTATAACAACTGATAGAGGCTGAAGTGCGATCAAACCATTGGTAAGGCTGCGCGCCGGTTAAATCATAAACGGTGCAGTCATTGAACTTAATGGCCCACTCTTGGTGAGCTTTAAAGCCGAGATAGCCTATTGGCTGTAATGGTTCAGGCTGAAAGTCAGTCTCTGGCTCATAGACCGGTTCTGAGGTAGTACATCCCATAAGCCCAAGACTAAAAAGGAAAGTCACAGTACGCTTCATCATTGTAATACCTCAGTTCCGTTAATAGATAAGTAACCCAATTAAGTCTCTATATTAAACGGTAAGTTCTAAGCGATTACCATCAGGATCGAGTACACAGCTCTCATAATAGCCATCGCCTGTTCTTCTTGGACCATCTAAGCGCTCATAGCCGTCTTCGACCAAGCGTTGAGTGAGTGCATCGACCGCTTGCTCCGACCCCAATGAAATCGCCATATGAACAAAGCCTGTAAACTGATCATAGATGTCATCTTTCGATTCAGGCACCGAGTCCATTTCCATGATCTCTAAACGGCTCCCTGTTTCGAAAGAGAGGAAGTATGAAGAAAACCCTTTGGTTGGGTTGTGATATTTTGAGTTCGATGTGGCACCGAAATAGTCTTCATAAAATCGCTTCAACACTTCGAGTTGTTTGGTCCAAATAGCGATGTGTTCAATCTTCATTTTGTTCACCTAATGTTTATGTCTGACACTAGATTACCCGCCAAATCAGGAAGGATAAACAGAACAGAATTCATCAAAGGTGTTCCTATTTAGTGAACCGTTTGGTTATCAAAATCACAACAATTAGCTGCACAGTATTAACATCTAAGCTTGTGTAATATATAGCTTTGAGCAATAGTCGGTGTTTTACACATTCTGAGATATAAGCCGTGAACTTTCTAAAATTAATAACTCTCGCTGCGATATGGGGCGGTTCGTTTCTGTTCATGAGAATTGCCGCTAATCCGCTGGGCCCTGCGGTGCTGATCGAAGCGCGAGTTCTGTGCGCTGCCGTCACTCTACTCTTGGTTTCTTTTTATCTGAAAAGGAAGCTTTCATTTAATGCCCATGCGAAACACTTTTTCATTCTTGGCTTGTTTAATACCGCACTTCCCTTTTTGTTTTTCGCTTATGCAGCGCAGACTCTGAACGCCTCGACACTCGCTATCTTGAACTCTACCGCGCCAATATGGGCGGCGATCATTGGTGCGATATGGACCAAAACAACACTCGAGGCGCGAGTTCTATTAGGACTTGGGATTGGGGTAACGGGAGTTGGCGTGTTAGTCGGTTGGGATGCGATGAACATTGGCCGTGAGGCTGTGCTTCCTATCTTTGCGGCGGTGATGGCGGCCTTTAGTTACGGAATCGCGTCGAACTATACCAAACAAGCACCCAAAGTTGAGGCATTCAACAATGCTCATGGCAGCATGTGGGCGGCGGTCTTGGTCGTGTTGCCGTTTGTTTTCTTTATGCCGATGAGAGAGGCTCCGGATCTAACCATCACCACATCGGTGATCTTATTAGGCGCGGTGTGTACTGGGCTTGCTTACTTGCTTTACTTCAATCTCGTTTCTGAACTGGGTGCGCCTTCGGCTCTGTCTGTTACCTTTTTGATTCCAGTGTTTGGCATCTTGTGGGGTAACTTATTCTTAGATGAAGCAATTGGCATCAATACGATTGTTGGTTCAATTCTGGTTATCACCGGCACCATGTTGGTGACAGGAATGACGCCTTCTAAGATGATAGAGAGCGCCAAACAGAAACGAGCAGCAAGAGCGGCTCGTTAATCAGCCATATATTGCTGAATCTTGTTTCTCAGCCACTGATGAGCAGGGTTCAAATCGGTTCTTTTATGCCAAATCATGTATTGCTGCATAGGTAAGATTTCAAACGGCTGATCAAGGACTTGAAGCTGGAAGGATTCGGAAAATTGATTGGCAAAATCACGCGATGTACTGCCGACACAATCTGAGCCCGATACCAGCACACACATGGTCATCAGCGAGTCACACTCGGCACTCACTTTTCTCTGTTTCAGTGGCGACTTGGTAAAATAATCTGCCGTGTATAAACGGGTTCGACGCATTCTAAAAGTAACATGCTTTTCGTTGTAATATTGCTCTTGCGTCACAGAGCCATTGATTCTCGGATGCCCCTTTCGAGCTATCAGCACCAACTCATCTTCAATCATCGGCTGCTTCATGTAGCCGTTAACTTGCGGGTAATGGATATCAATCGCTAAATCAGCTTGTTGCATGCTCAAGCCTTGCAATAATTCTTCTTCGTTGTTCGGCACCATATTGAATTCAATCGAGATATTGCCCAACGTCTCATCTTGCTCGACGAGAGGTTGAAGCTTGGTTAATCCAATCTCATTCACCAGGATACGAAACACATGATGCTGCTGATTATCAAATGTCTTTAAAGTGCTTACTGCGCTGCTTATCCCTTCTAGAGCAGGCTCTACTCGGTCTGCCAATTGCACCGCAGCGTTAGTCGGAATAATCCCACGCCCTTCACGAATAAACAGGTCGGTATCAAGCTGAGATTGCAATCGCTTCAATGCCCCACTAACCCCAGGCTGAGTCATACCAAGCGATTCTGATGCAAGCGTGATCGACTTTAATCGATACACTTCTAAGAACACGCTCAATAGATTTAAATCCAACTTTTCCACGTCGCTCACCGTTACTCTCCCTGTCAATGTGGCCTTAATCAATCATAGGTCAGGATTCGCCTTCGTTCCCCAACCATTGCATGACTCAATACATAGCCAATCGTGATGTATTAAATAAAGCTTACTTTATTTTTTGCTATATGTCTTATTCCTATAATCGCCTCAACGAAACAAAATTCTGAAATGAAGAGGCTCTTATGACGACTTCACGCACGTTCAAAAATGCATCACTGTTCCTAGCTATCTCGCTCGTATTCCCTGCAGTTGCAGCTAACCATGACCACGCACACTTCAGCGAAATTGGCGACCAAGGTGGCAAAAGCGCAACCGAGATGACGACTAAGGCAAACCAAGAGTTCGCAAAAACACTTAACTTTGCCGACACTCGCGCTTTCGACAATAACAACAAGGGCCTTATTGCTAGCTTCGACCAAGAGACGGGCGACATCATTCGCAATAGCTTTAACTTTATCGACCCAAGTGTGACGAATGCAGACCAAGCACCAGATTCAGTAAACCCTTCACTGTGGCGCCAAGCGGTATTGAACCAAGCAGCAGAAGGCTTATATGAAGTTGTTCCGGGTAAAGTTTACCAAGTTCGAGGTGCTGACTTAGCGTCTATCTCTTTCATTCGTAGTGACAACGGTTGGATCGCTTACGACGTTCTTCTTACCAAAGAAGCGGCCGCTAAATCTCTAAAATTCTTCAAAAACAATGTGCCTGATGGCGGCGAACTGCCAGTCGTAGCAATGATTTACTCTCACTCGCACGCTGATCACTTTGGTGGCGCAAGAGCAATCAAAGACGCATACCCAGATGTAAAAGTGTACGGTTCGAAAAACATTACTAAAGAGATCGTCGACGAAAACGTATTGGCGGGTAATGCAATGTCTCGTCGTACCGCTTATCAATATGGCGCAACGCTGAACCGACACAAGCACGGTATTGTAGATGCGGCGCTGTCTAAAGGCCTATCAACAGGTAGCATTACTTACGTACTGCCAGACTACGAACTAAACCATAACGAAGAGATTGAAACTCTGGTTATTGATGGCCTAGAAATGCAATTCATGGATGCATCAGGCACCGAAGCGGCCTCTGAAATGGTGACATATATTCCAAGCATGAAAGCACTTTGGACTGGCGAACTGACCTACCAAGGCATGCACAACCTGTACACGCTGCGTGGCGCTAAAGTACGTGACGGCTTGAAATGGTCTAAGAAGATCAACGAGATGTTAGTCACTTGGGGTGAAGATACTGAGGTGCTGTTTGCGTCTCACTCATCGCCAATTTGGGGTGAACAAGAGATCTCTGATTACCTAAAAATGCAGCGTGACGCTTACGGTTTTACTCATAACCAAACGCTTCGCTTAGCCAATAACGGCGTGGTTCTGCAAGACATCGGTGACGAGATTTACAAGGTCATGCCAGACAGTATTCAACAGTCTTGGCACACCAACGGTTACCATGGTACTTACTCTCACAATGCTCGCGCTGTGTACAACATGTACCTTGGTTACTTCGACATGAACCCAGCTAACCTAAACCCATTACCAATCGAGCCAGAGTCAGTGAAGTTTGTTGAGTACATGGGCGGCAGCGACGCTGTGATTAAAAAAGCACAGCAAGACTTCCAAGAAGGTGAATACCGCTTCGTTGCAACAGCACTGAATAAGGTGATTCAAGCAGAACCAGAGAACAAAGTTGCACGAGGCTTATTGGCTGATACTTACGAGCAGTTGGGTTATCAATCAGAAGGTGCAGGTTGGAGAAACATCTACCTAACCGGCGCTCAAGAGCTTCGTATTGGCACACAACCGGGCGCACCGAAAACAGCATCACCGGATGTGTTAGCGAACATGACCATTGAAAACCTACTCGACTACTTAGCCGTAAAAGTGGATTCGCTAAAAGCACAAGAAACACCATTTACGTTGAATATTCAGCTACCAGACGTGCAAGAGTTCTACTACGTTGAAATGTCTAACGGTAACCTGAACAATATTCAAGTGAGCGAGCTACAAGACGCCGATACAAAACTGATCATCAATAAGTCTGACGTGTCTGACATCGTGCTTAAGAAAACAAGCCTTGGAAAACTGTTAGAAGACGGACAAGCAGGCGTGAAAGGTGATAAGACATCACTTAACAAACTGCTGTCTTCACTGACAGAAGCTGACACCTCTTTTGAGATTGTACCGCGCCCAAGTAAAGGCGAAGAAGTTGATGCAGAGCTATACCAAGATTCAGCGGTACACGCTCATTAAACGCCGGATACACTAAATAAAAACAACAGCAGTTAGCTAGAAAAACGTTCTATAAAGAACATAAAAACAAGCCCCTCCCTTTTGGTTGGGGCTTTCTTATTTGTTCTCAATATATGCTTCTGAATCGCTATTGAGTTTGCCCGTTTACGTCGCAATCCCAATAAGAAGGTGAACCATAATATTGAACAAAGTAATCGATAAATACGCGCACCTTTGGTGCAAGTAACTGAGCACTCGGGTATACCGCCCAGATAGCCGCCTCATCCTTTAAAGGGTAATCCGGCAACACCTCAACCAGCGAACCTTCCGCGAGCTGCTTGTATGCTATCCAACTCGCGCACATGGCAATGCCCAAGCCATCGACACATACATCCCTTACCGCTTCACCGTGATCGACGCGGATAGCACCTAGGCTCTCTTCGAGTTTTCCGATATGAATACTGGCTACCGGAGGTGACAACCCAAGCTCTTGTCCTGCTTGACCTATATTGTGCGTAGACGCGAGTCGCACAAACAATTTTAGATGTTCAATGTTCATCAATAATGGCTAGCCTGCGCTGAGTACACGCTGCTTATTGGCCGCAGCGGCACGGGGAATAATGTGAGTTTTAATATAGGCATTAAGCTTAAACCATGCAAAAGCGCCCGCTAAAACATTGGCGACTGTCGCAGCAATAACCGCATTGACCATGTCTCCGGTTATCGAGCCGATCCATAAAGCGGGAATGTAGAAAACAAACAAGCGTAGGAAAGAGACATTCAAAGCTTTACGCGGCACACCCAAGGCATTAAAGACCGACGCAACCAACATGCAAAGCCCAAGCGGCCCATAGCTGAACGGTATAAATAACAAGGTCACTTCAAACCAGCTGCGTATGCTTTGTTCTTCCGAGATAACAGGAATAATCCAGCCACTAAACAGCGCCAACAATGTTGCCATCACGGTGTGGAAAACCAATAAGAACTTCGCTGTTGTATTCAATAGCTCAGGGATTTTGCATCGCTGCTGCGCCCCTAGGTAACGACCAATCATAGGCGGGATAGACATCGTCAGAGCAAGAGAAAACACCAGCATAAAACTTTCAACACGGGCGAGTAAGCTCCAAAAAGCCATCTCATCGGTTCCGATTCTCGCAATCAATAGCATTGAGAAGAACGCGCTGACCGCAGGTAATATCTGATTCGCAGTGGTTGGCATTACCGTCTTGAATAACTCAAAACTGTAGCCTTTGATTCGGTTACTGCACGCGCCATTGAAGCCAAACCAACCTTTGCCGCGAGACTTGATTAGCATGTAGATTGCGCCGAAAGCGTAGCCAATGCTCGATGCGATCGCCGCCCCTGCGATGCCCATATCCAATCCAAAGATCAGAATAGGGTCGAGAATTAGGTTAATCACGCTAGCAGCCAAGAACATGCTTCCGGTTGTTTTGGTATCGCCATTGGCACGATAAACGCAGGTGGCCAGATAAAGCACCGCCACCATCAATGCACTGAACAACCACAGTGGCCAGTACACATTAAAAATAGACAGCATGGATTGGTATTGAGCGTCAGAGACATCATTCACAAACGACGCAAAAACAGAATCGCTAAAAACAATCAGCCCTATGCAGATCAAAGCAATCACCAACACTCCAAATCCAACCGACAACGTCGCAATTGAAGTAGATTTACGTTGCTCTTTTGCCCCTACCGCTTGAGAAATAATGGACGTTGCCGCGACACCGATTCCCACTTGAACCCCGGTAAACGCCGCTTGAAATGGCAAGGTGATACCGTGAACCGCCAACTCATTCACCCCTAGCTGACCAATAAAGATCGAATCGACCAATTGAACCATCATGATCGCAAACACACCCAGCGTCAGTGGCAGCGTTTTCTCAATGATGGTTTTCAAAGTCGCGGAACTCATCTGCATAAGTCGGTTCACTCTTGTCTGTACCTTGGGGCTAATTACCTAGTTGAGCAGTATACGAAGCTAAATGAAAAGGATAAGAGCACCAAACAAGGAATGAGTTTTTAGATTTCGTTGACAATCGAATTAGCAAGATACCTTCAACGTTAAAATATCCATCTAAGACACTGAATAAATTGAAATTATAAAACCCGCCAACACTCTTAATAATTCGTTAATAGTGTTTCGTTTAATGGTTAATTGTTGGTTCGAACATTCCTCGTTAGCCTGAATTTAGGTCGCATTCACACTGAATAGGCTGAAATGAAATCTCTCAGAAGGAATATGGAAATGGTATATCAAGGTTATACAACGTTTAAAGATCAAGCCGAGGATGGAATTCTTACCGTCACTTTTGACTTCGGTACTGTGAATGTTCAAGGGCAAGAGACTTTGATGCTGACGAAGCCGAAGCACTCAAAGCGGAAGCTTATTGGTTGTATCAAGCTACGAGCAAAACCCCTGCGGTTAAGCGCTTCCAAATTGCCGATGAGCAAGGCCTAGAGCACGATATGGAAAACCAACGTAACTGGGAAACTCTGGTTATGAACGTTCAAGACATCAAATAACTCGGTCACTTCTCTTAATTTGGGTCAGTCACAAACTGACCCATTGTCTTACTTAATCGTTAAACGCCAACGGTTAACCACCAAGTGTTAAAATGGTCATTATTTGCCCCATAGACTCACATTTGAGTCTTCAGCTTGTGAGCCAAATGCAACTATGCGTCATTAATCTTTGTTATAAAGTTGTTCAAACTATTTTTTGAAGGACGGAACATGCAAAAAATAATTCTGATCACAGGGGCCACGGATGGCATCGGTTTAGAGACCGCAAAAGCACTAACGCAGCAAGGGCACCATGTTCTAATTCATGGCCGCAACCCAGCTAAGGTCAATAAAGTCGTGACCGCTCTGTCTCGCCTGTCTAAGAATGCAATCATCGAAAGCTACATCGCAGACCTATCGACGCTCTCTGAAGTTGAGGCGCTCGCAACCCAAATCAAAAGCGATCACAAACGACTCGATATACTCATTAACAACGCAGGTGTGTATAAAGTGTCGGACATCACCACTCCAGACAATCTTGATGTGCGTTTTGTCGTAAACACCATTGCGCCGTATCTACTGACACAAAAGCTGCTTCCTCTTTTTGATGCGACAGGTCGTATCGTCAACCTATCTTCAGCAGCCCAAGCACCCGTAGATCTAGATGCATTAATCAGTCCGAATGCGGGCGAACTTGATGGTCCGGTTTACGCGCAAAGTAAGCTGGCGCTAACGATGTGGTCCATCGAATTAGCCAATACTCTTTTAGACAAAGGCACCGCAATTATCCCTGTAAACCCAGCTTCTTTCCTTGGTAGTAAATTAGTGAAAGATGCTTATGGCGTTGATGGCAACGACCTTGCGATTGGAGCCGATATTCTTTGTCGTGCTGCGCTCAGTGATGAGTTTGCCAACGCTTCCGGTAAATATTTTGATAATGATTCTGGGTTGTTCAAAGACCCGCACGCCGACGCATTAGACAACACTAAGAACCACAAGCTGGTGACAGTGCTTAATCAATTGCTCGAAGAAAAGCTGTGCGTTGCGCACTGATCATTCATTAGTAAAAAACGACCACTAACACTCCCCCCCACCACCACACACACAATCCAAGCCGCAGTTCTATCCATACAGACAAAGAACTGCGCGCTCTTTCGATTATTAAGATTTCTTTAATACTGATTCCCCGCTTTGCCCAATTATCACCCAAGATGCAGATTGCTAAACTTGCCCCCGTCGAAACAACACAGGCTACGGCCGAGGAGCATTTATGCGTTTTGAAGGTAAAGTTTATCGTCCTTGGATGGAAGCAGAGAGCGTACTCATCCAGACAACATTGGGGTGCAGTAATAACCAGTGTACCTTCTGCACGATGTTTGATGATAAGCGTTTCAAAGTAAGAGACATCAAAGACATCTTTGAAGATATTGATGCGGCGAGAAAAATCTACCCGCATGTTGAATCTATCTTTTTGGTCGATGGTAATGTGATGGCGATTAGAACCGAGATGCTGATTTCGATTCTGGATTACATCAAGATCACCTTCCCAGAGATCAAGAACATCTCTCTGTATTCAGGGTTCAATGACTTCCGTCGTAAGAGCTTGTCTGAATTAAAAGAGATTAAGTCGGCAGGTTTAAGCATGGCCTATTCAGGCTTGGAGTCCGGTGACCCAATTTTGCTTGAACGCATTCAAAAGCGCATGACGCGTGAGCATGCGATTGAAGGAATGAACCTAGCCCGTGAAGCAGACATCAAGGTACTGGCTTCTTTCATCTTTGGCCTTGGCGGCAAAGAGCGTTCTATAGAGCATGCGATTAATACCACCAGCTTGTTGAACATCATGCAGCCAGATGCGATTGCACCGATGGCTTTAGCCGTTCAACCGGGATCGGTATTGGAAAAAGAAGTAAACCGTGGCGAGTTTGTTTTACCAACGCCATTGCAGATTCTGGAAGAAGAAAAATACTTGCTCGAAAACCTAGAAGATTTCGATTGCTACTACTGGGGTGACCACGGCAATAACATCTCACCAATGCGTGGCATGTTGCCTCAGGCTCGTAAGCCGTTTCTTGATAAGATAAATCAAGACATCGCGCATAACCCAATCACTAAGCAAAACGTCATTAAAACCTTTGCTTGGTAACGAGTAACCTCTACATCGTTTGAAGCAGCCACAAAAAGGGCCAGTGTCAGCTGGCCCTTTCATTTTCTAGCTATGTATCTCTCTATCGAACTATCTGGAGCCGACCGCTCGGACTAATTCTGCGATTCCATCCCAATCACCCTTGTCCATTTTGTCTGTCGGTACCATCCAAGTTCCACCGCAGGCAACGACTGATTTCAGTGCTAAGTAAGACTCAACGTTCGCTGGGCTTACACCGCCTGTAGGCATAAAGTTAACCGGGTAAACAGCCGTCAACGCTTTCAACATTGCGACACCGCCAGATGGCTCGGCAGGGAAGAACTTTAGTGTCTTAAGCCCCATTTCCATTGCTTGTTCAACCAAGCTTGGGTTACTCACTCCAGGAACAATCGTAACCCCTCTTTGCTGACAGTATTTGACTGTGGTTGGATTCAAACCTGGGCTGACAATGAAATCAACACCCGCATTAATGGCAGTATCCACCTGCTCTGTAGTCAGCACAGTACCTGCGCCAATCAGTAACTCAGGGTAAGCTTCACGCATCAAACGAATCGACTCTGCTGCCGCTTCTGTACGAAATGTCACTTCAGCACAAGGCAAGCCATTTTCAACCAGTACTTTCGCAAGCGGCACAGCCTGAGCAACGTCATTAATGGCGATCACCGGAACGATGCGAATATCTCTGAGTCTCTGTTCAATTGTTTTCATTGTTCATTTCTCTCATTATCAAACAGACAAATTAAGCCAAGTCGCTGCCGTTGCTTGCGATCACTTTTTTGTACCAGTGGAATGACTTTTTAGGAATACGATTTAACGTACCATTGCCTAGGTTGTCTCTGTCCACGTAGATAAACCCATAGCGCTTGCTCATCTCTCCGGTCGACGCCGCAACAAGATCGATACAACCCCAAGGTGTGTAACCCATCAATGGTACACCGTCTTCCATTGCTTCATGCATCGCAACAATGTGCTGACGAAGGTAATCAATGCGGTAATCATCGTTCACTTCTCCATTGTCATCCAAGGTATCACGAGCACCTAAGCCATTTTCTACCAAGAAAAGTGGTTTCTGGTAACGGTCATAGAGTGTGTTCATCGTAATTCGAAGACCTGTAGGGTCAATGACCCAGCCCCAATCACTTGCTGGAAGATGAGGGTTTTTGATGGACTTAACGACGTTCGCTGCACTCGTATTTCCTGCATTCATATCAGCGGAAGCACAGCGTGAAGCGTAATAACTGAAAGAAATGAAATCGACGGTGTTCTTTAGAATCTCGAAATCTTCATCTTGTGTTTCAAGCACCACACCTTTGTTATCAAACACTTTTTGAGCATAAGATGGGTAGTAACCACGCGATTGAACATCGATAAAGAACAGGTTCTCGCGGTCTTTTTCCATAGCCATCAGCACATCTTCTGGCTTACATGAATATGGATAGAAGTTACCGCCCGCCAGCATACAACCCACTTGGTTTTGCTCATCAACTTCATGGGCAATCTTGGTTACCAAAGCGCTTGCTACTAGCTCATGGTGAGCTGCTTGGTACTTCACTTGATCGTGATTTTCGCCTTCCTGAAACAACAATCCAGCACCAGAAAACGGGCTCGCTAGTAAAATATTGATTTCGTTGAAAGTTAACCAGTATTTCACCAAGCCTTTGTAGTTTTCGAAACAGGTTCTCGCGTAACGGCTAAAGAACTCAATCATCTTACGATTACGCCACGAACCATACTCGTTGACCAAGTGCATAGGCACATCGAAATGGCACAAGGTAACGAGCGGCTCAATACCGTATTTCTTACACTCTTCAAAAACATCACGGTAAAAATCTAAGCCAGCTTGGTTCGGCTCTAGCTCGTCACCTTTTGGAAAGATTCGGCTCCAAGCGATGGATACGCGGAAGACTTTAAATCCCATCTCTGCCAGCAAGGCGATGTCTTCTTTGTAACGGTGATAAAAGTCTATCGCGTTATGGCTTGGGTAGAACTCGTCTTCGCTGAGCGTCACCTTATCAACCTGACCAAGCTTAATTGGCATGCGGTTCTCACCATAAGGGATCATATCTACGGTTGTTAGGCCTTTACCACCCGCTAAGTGAGCGCCTTCAGACTGGTTTGCAGCAATAGCGCCGCCCCATAAGAAATCTTCGGGAAATTGAATGTTTGACATCGAATACCTCGGAAACAATAAAAGTCACCTTACGCTGAAGTAAGGTGACTGAATAAATTAATCAATTCTAATTAAGACGCGGACACTACTGTCGGCTTGTCTTCTGCCTTACCAGCTTCTTTGTTTGCTGACTCTGAAGTTGCTTTCTCATCGGCATCATCTTCTGGAACATCTTCAAAGCCTAAAACTAGGGTTAGAACAAATGACAGAACAATAGACAATGCGATCAGACCGAACACCCAAACGATACTCATTGGGTCATTCACATCGAAGAACTGAACACTCGTAAACAAGCTTGGTGCTGCCATCGAGTGACTCGCAAGGCCACCCATGCCCGCTAATGCACCTACGATAAAACCAGTAATCATTGTTGCGATAAGTGGACGTTTCAGACGAACAAGCACGCCGTACAATGCAGGCTCAGAGATACCGGCGAAGATAGCTGAAGCACCTGCGGCTAATGATGTCTGCTTTAGTGCGCTGTTTTTGGTTTTGTAAGCAACAGCCAGACACGCACCACCCATACCGAGGTTGGCACCGATTTCTGAAGGCATAACCATACCTTCACGACCCGTCTCAGCAATGGTTTGAATAATCGTTGGAGTAAATACACGGTGCATACCAGTAAGAACAAGTAGAGGCCACAGTGCGCCCATGATAGCAACCGACAACCAACCTAATGTGTCATGAATTGTGTAAACAAGCGCTGAAAGTGCAGTACCAACCCAAATACCAAATGGACCGATAAGTACGATAGCAACCGGAGCTGCAATCAATACGATAAGCATAGGTTTCAGGAAGTTTTTAGTCACAGCAGGGGTAATGCTATCTACCCAACGTTCTATGTAAGAAAGAGCCCAAGTCATCACAAGTACAGGAATAACCGTGTAGGTGTATTTCACTGACGTGATTGGGATACCGAAGAAATCAACGTGCTTGCCTTCTGCTGCTTGCGCCATCAATTCCATAAAGTTCGGGTGGATTAAGACACCGGCAATCGCAATGGAAAGAGACATATTGGTCTTGAATTTGATCGATGCGGAAGCGGCAACCATAACCGGTAGGAAGAAGAAGGCGCCATCGCCAATCGCTTTCAAGATAATCAAGGTAGGTGCATTTGGCTCAACCCAGCCCAGCATCTCAAGTACCATGGCGAGCAGTTTGACCATTGAAGCGCCAATGATTGCTGGGATAAGAGGCGACATGGTACCAACCAGTGCGTCCAACATTTTCGCACCAATTGACTTAGCCGTTAGCTTCTCTTTTTTAGCAGGAACCTCTGACTCAGATACAGTGGATAGCTCACAAAGCGCCATCACTTCTTTGTATGCATACGATACCTCGTTACCAATGATAACTTGTACTTTGTCTCCATTATCAACAACACCCATCACACCTTTCAGTGCTTTTAGCTTGTTAATATCGACGCCATCTTGGCTGTGTAAAACGAATCGTAGTCGAGTCATACAGTGTGTTAGGGCAGCCACATTTGTCTTGCCCCCAAGATGCTCAACAACAGATTTCGCAATTGCGCGGTAATCGTTGGCCATTTTATCCCCCAAAGATCTCTTTCCAGTGATTTTTAAACGCGAATATAGTGAGATGTGACTAATTTTCCGTCAGTAGGATGCAAAAACAGTCACAATTGTTGTGAATTGTTGTTTTGTGTCCTTCATCACACTTCCTTAAGTTACCGGTAACATGTTACCGGTAACGCTTATAAGATAAAGCCATATTTACAAGCGATGTTCAAAATTGAGATCACGCGCAAATTTGTTAAGAGGATTGAGTTATGGCTGGTAGTAGTGTCATCGTCATGGGTGTCAGTGCTTGTGGGAAAAGCACGATAGGCGAGCAGTTGGCAAAAAAACTTGGGCGTAAGTTCATTGATGGTGACGACCTTCATCCTCGAGCAAACATTCAAAAAATGGCGTCAGGCCAACCTCTTAATGATGATGATCGCATTCCATGGCTGGAACGCGTTCGTGATGCAGCGTACAGCCTAGAAAGTAAAAATGAGCACGGCATTATTGTGTGTTCTGCGTTGAAGAAGAAGTACCGCGACCAAATTCGCGAAGGGAACAAAAACCTCACCTTTCTCTTTTTAGATGGCAACATTGACCTGATCTTGCATCGAATGCGTCAGCGCCAAGGCCACTTCATGAAAGAGAACATGATTAAAAGCCAGTTCGAAACATTAGAAAGACCCGATCACGAGCCAGATACGGTTGTCATCAGCATTGATGGCGATATTGATGACGTTGTGGACTGTGCTGCGATTGTGCTTTCAATGACTGATGAGGCAGAAACAGCATGACCCTTCCAACCATCCAAGCGGTGACTCAACGATTAATTGAACGAAGCAAAGAGACTCATGAAGCGTTTCTAAACCGAACCCAACACCAAGCCTCTGCTGGCAAAGGTGGTAAAGGGCTTTCTTGCGGCAACTTGGCTCATGCTGTCGCAGCTTCTTGCTCCGATGAGAAACGCTCGATTCTTGATCTCACTAAATCCAATGTGGCGTTAATCAGCTCTTACAACGATATGTTAAGCGCTCACCAGCCGTATCAACACTATCCAGATCAGATCAAAAAGGCGTTAGCTAAGTTCGGCCACACCTCTCAAGTAGCGGGCTGTGTTCCCGCGATGTGCGATGGGGTAACTCAAGGCCAACCAGGCATGGATATGTCTTTGTTTTCAAGGGACTTGATTGCTCAATCGACCGCTCTTTCACTGAGTCACAACGTGTTTGATTCAACCCTATTGCTTGGCATTTGCGACAAGATAGCTCCAGGACAACTGATGGGCGCGCTCTCTTTTGCGCATCTACCAACTGCCTTTGTTCCGGCAGGCTTGATGGCAACGGGCATCAGCAATGATGAGAAAGTACACATTCGCCAAGAGTACGCGGCTGGCAAGGTAGGAAAAAGTGCCTTGCTGGACATGGAGTGCAACGCTTATCACTCAGCGGGCACCTGCACTTTTTACGGCACAGCCAATACCAATCAGCTGGTATTTGAAGCGATGGGGCTGACGCTTCCGGGCTCAGCGTTTGTTCACCCTGACTCTGAATTGCGCGCATCACTCACTCAGCATGCCGCCATTGAAATTGCTTCAATGACACCACAAGCCGCAAACTTCCGCCCACTTTCTGAAGTCTTTACCGCTAAAAGCTTAATCAATGGCATTGTTGCCCTACTCGCATCAGGTGGCAGTACCAACCACAGCATTCACATGGTCGCGGTAGCACGCGCAGCAGGATTTATTCTGACTTGGCAAGACATCAGCGATCTATCCGATGTGGTGCCTTTACTTGCTCGAGTTTATCCCAACGGCCCAGCAGATATGAATGCGTTCCAAGCGGCAGGAGGAGTTCCCGCGCTGTTACGCCGTTTAGATCAAGCCAACTTACTGCACCGAGATGTCACACCTACCTTTGGCTCGTTTGAAGATCAAATGAGTATTCCAGAACTTGAAAATGGAAAGCTAACGTGGAAAAAGTGCAAACAGTCGGCAGATGCAGAGGTAATTGCAGGCCAAGAACAGGTATTCCAAAGCACAGGCGGAACGCGAGTCCTTTCAGGGAATCTTGGCAATGCGGTGATTAAGGTGTCAGCGGTTGCAGAAGAGCAACGTGTAATAGAAG
The DNA here is from genome assembly GCF_041470825.1 of Vibrio sp. 10N.261.55.A10. NCBI lineage: Bacteria > Pseudomonadati > Pseudomonadota > Gammaproteobacteria > Vibrionales > Vibrionaceae > Vibrio > Vibrio sp. 10N.261.55.A10. Next base: position 113,839 of record NZ_JBFRNC010000028.1, read on the forward strand.
CACCTGCGGCAGTTTTTGATTGCCAACATAAGGTAGAAGCCGCGTATCAACGAGGTGAACTCAACAAAGATTGCATTGTTGTGGTAATAAACAATGGCCCAGCTGCGAACGGTATGCCTGAACTGCACAAGCTTATGCCGATTCTAGGTAATGTTCAGAAACAAGGGTTTAAAGTGGCTCTGGTTACTGATGGGCGCCTTTCTGGAGCCTCAGGAAAGATCCCATCCGCGATTCATGTCTCACCAGAGGCCATTCGAGGAGGAACTATTGGGCTTGTTTGCGAAGGCGATATCCTGCGCTTAGATTGCGCGAGTGGCGAACTCAATAACCTCAACGACATGCAGTCTCGCCAAGCGAAGGTGTTTGAGGTAGACGCTAACCAGCAAACCATGGGGCGCAACCTATTTAGCGTGATGCGCCAAAGCGTTTCGAGTGCAGAACAAGGGGCGAGTTTTATCGTCTAACTGTGTCATCGCTTAAATGTAAAAGCAAAAGGGGCATCATTTCGATGCCCCTTTCCGTTTCCACGATACTTGGTTAAACGCTTTCGCCATCAGTGATGCGATAGCCCATATCCACTACCGTTTCCGTGACTGGCTCACCTTTCAATCGGGCAAGCAGTAGCTCGGCACTTTTCTTACCTATTTCATAACGTGGCGTATCCACGCTAGTCAGTTTTGGGCGTATGGTTTGACCGATATCTAACGCGTTATAGCCCACCACAGATAGCTGTTGCGGCACTTGGATTCCACGTTGCTGGGCAATGAGCAAGGTACCTATCGCGATGTCATCATTGGTGCAGAACACGCCATCTAGATCTGGGTAATCCGCAAGAGCGCGATCAAGCAGATCTTCAGCCAAAGAGAAGTTAGAGTGCTGTTCAGTCAACACGTGTTTAGGCTCTAATCCAGCCTCATACATCGCTTTGTCATAGCCTTGCAAACGCAACTTGGTTCGCGCATCCAATCGAGCGCCAAAGTAAGCAATAGAGCGTTTACCAGCTTCAATCATTCGCTTCACGACATGGTAAGAAGCATCAATATGGTCCAAGCCAACAACCATATCGATCGGATTGGTTGGGAGTTCCATCGTTTCAACAACAGAAACACCTGAATTCTTGATCATCTGTAACGTGCGGGGGGTGTGGTGGCTTTCCGTCAATATCAACCCATCAACTTGATACGAAAGCAGCGAAGCAATCTTTTCCTCTTCTTCCACAGCATCATAGCTAAAGTGAGCAAGCAACGTCTCGTAGCCATTCTCTTTAGTAACCGTTTCGATACCTTGAACAAACGCGGCAAAGATTTGGTTTGATAACGAAGGGAGCAAGATACCGATCGCTTTACTCGACGATTTAGAGAGCATAGCTGGCGCTTTGTTTTCGATGTATCCCATCTCTTCAATAACCGCTGCAATTTTAACGCGAGTTTTGGCTGCGACTGAATCGGGATTGCGCATGTAACGAGAGACGGTCATCTTTGTGACCCCCACTTTGTCTGCAACATCTTGAAGTGTGGTTCGAGTTTTCTTCTGCTGTTCTGTCATAACTATTTGAACTCTTTATTATGTTACAAGTAACATTATAAAGTTCTCACCGCCTCAAGTTCAACCCATTCGTTGTCATCGACACATAGTATTGAAATCGTTCTACCATCGGCAAATTAGTTTGGCGTTAACGAAAGGTTGGTATCACGCATGCTTGATGAAAGCTTGGCTTAACTGCTGAAAGAGTGAGTCTACGTTGGGTAGAGTTGTCAGATGTGCGGACAACGGAGTATGAACTTGCGCGTCCACCACGGTTGGATTGCCACAAACTTGATTATAAAAATTTACGGGTGCAACGATGTTCTCTAAGTCGACATCCAACAAGATACAGGCTTGCGAAAGTACAATTTGGCCGCCCCCTTGTTTAAGCAAAACACGCTGCGCAGTGCCCACTATTTTTTGTTTGTTGATATTGAGATTGTAATCACCATCGCAATAAGAACCGGGAGTCGCGTGTACATCCACATCGATACCCAGTTCTTTAAAAAACAGGGTTAAGATATTGCACAGATGTAGATACGCTTTTTGGATGTTGTAGGCTTCATCACGAGGCCAATGGTAAATGTGCGATAAGTTAATGATCCCCGGCAGTTGGGGAACGGGAGCGCCGCCTGTTTTACGTGAGGTGAGTTGCCAACCTTGTGCCGCGAGTTGTTTTCTAGACTCGACCGTCACTGGCCACTTTTTACCTGCGGGCAAAACAAGTGTCGGCGCTTTTGCTTGCCACAACATTAAGGCTTGCCCAATCTCACCCGCCTGAATTTGCTGCAATAATTCAGCTTCTTTTTCAAACGCACGATTAACATCAATGTGCGGGTAACGTACGAGTTTATTCGTTAACTTCAATGCACTTTCCTCTACAGATAGTGGTGACCTACCATTTAACGTTCTGCAATGGTTGATGAGATATGGGACTATGTGCGATGAAACATAGCACCAAAAGTTAGTTATTGGCGCCATAGTAGCTTGTCAGTTGCCCATCTCAAAGGTGAGTGCTAACATTTGTACACACACCAATAAAGGAATACATCATGGACACTAGAATTCAATTTCGTGTTGATGAAGAAACAAAACGCCTAGCTCAACAGATGGCTGAGAGCCAAGGTCGCACACTGAGTGGTGCTTGCCGTGAGCTTACTGAGCAACTCGCTGAGCAACAAAGACAGACATTATCTCACGATGCATGGCTAACTGAACAAGTAAACCTAGCATTTGAGAAGTTTGACTCAGGAGAATCCGTTTTCGTTGAACACCAAACTGCTAAATCTCGAATGGAAGAACGCAAAGCCAGAATACGTAATCGAGGTAAGCAATGATTTTATGGGAAGAAGAATCACTCAATGATCGTGAAAGGATCTTTGAGTTTATCTATGACTTCAACCCTGATGCGGCAGAAAACGCTGACAACCTCATTGAAACAAAAGTAGAAAACTTGCTTGAGCAGCCTCTAATGGGTGTACAGAGAGACGGCATTCGTGGGCAGTTACTTATAATTCCTGAGATTTCAATGATCGTCTCCTATTGGATCGAAGGCGACATTATCCGAATTATGCGCGTACTCCACCAGAAACAAAAGTTCCCAATGGATTGATTACTTCCTCTGGGCAACTAGCCCAATTAAGGGGTGAACAACGCCTCCACCCAAACCTAACGCATTGTGCCATAAACACTTAACTTGAAGTAGGAGCAAAAGTGCCAAGCGTTGTGAATCCCTCTTAAATTGCTTGTTATAACACAATTGCTACACGTCACTTTCCGTTAGTATCTGACGACAATTTCGTACTGTGAGGACGCGAATTTCATGGCTAAGGCTATATATGATGCGATAGTGACCAAACAAAATTTCACGGTAATTGGTATGAGGCAGCTCAGGAACCATTCGCCCCATGTCAGGCATACTTGAGAGTAAATCAGTTTTATCAAAAACCTCATTAACCCAGTTTTCTGCCGCCACTGGATTATCCAGTGAAATAAACTCGGCTGCATCACCTAACTTTTGTAATGCTAGTGGTGACCAGACTACTTTCATTTCTTAATGCGCCCCAATACTTGAGCACGAGCGTCTTCATTGGAAACACCTAAACCTGAAGCTAATTGTGCTTCAGCAGTACGCATTTCTTCCAGTAACTCGATCTTCTCTTGCATTGCTTCATATTCTGCAACATCAAGGACAACCGCAACACCCTTACCACGTTGTGTGATAACTAGTGGTCTGCGAGTTTCGTTAATCTGTTTAATAAATGACGTCACGCCAGCACGAAATTCAGACAAAGGCTGAATATCTTGATCAAAATGGATGCGGCTCATGTTGAACTCCCTGTGGTACAATTTAATGTACAAATAATAGTTCAAATAGCAATTTTGAGCAATAGCCTGATTTTGTGTTATAACGAATGACATGGATTCC
>NZ_JBFRNC010000029.1:0-67342 GCF_041470825.1 Vibrio sp. 10N.261.55.A10
TCACCGTACCTGCGAATGCCAAAATTGACTACACAGGTCGTAAATGGGTTTGTAATAGTGGTTACCGACAAGAAGGTGATCAGTGTATAGACTATTAAATGGCCAATCGAGCTTGTTCCATGGAAAGTAGTGAACAAATTTCAGCGCTAATATTTTAGCGCAATTTATGATCAAACTTTATCACTCTGAGTGTTGTATATGACCCGTTTCAGGGGCATTTATGATCAAGCTATATTATCCACTGACAGCTTCTACGACTCTAAACGGACAGGCATTGCCAGCTGGGGGAACCATGTGGCTTGCAGGGACAAACTGCAGGATATGCTTAGTGGATATTATCTGAGCAAGGAAACGACTGGATTGATGGGTTTTTAGGCTAATTTCTGATCAAGAGACAGGTGCTAACCATCTATCCAGTTGGAAGCTCCAAACCATCATGTGTATTTTAACCTCTTTCCAGTCTTCCTGAGTGACTCAGCACTCGGTCATTTTCGATTATGCATATAAAGCCTGTTTTAATGTAATCAGGCAAAGTATGCACTGTACGAAGGTATATTAATTGGCAAATTTGCCTTATAAAAAGTTATTCATGAATAACTAATATTAGAATTCCTGAAACTCTTTTCTGTCCAAAAGCTTCTCAGTTTGAATTTTTACCCGTGGCACTTTCTAACAAGAAAGTGCTCCAAACTTTGTTAACCCCTATGAACTTACCCTCTGGCGAGCATTGCGGTAGACCCAATTTATCTAATCCGTACTTTGGGCGCTTATACGAAAACTTTCTGTAATTCTATCCAAAAACCCTCTTTCTATTCACATAACATACTGATGTTAATTAGTTTAATAACGTATACCAGCATCATAGATGAAATATAAACACAGAAAAAAACCGTCTAATGAGCGTTATATCACTAGCGTGATTTTAGCCAGTAATAATGATTATTCCAAATGACGATTTCATAGTGAGTATAATCAACATGTTTTTATTGTTTGGGTGAGAGTATGTCAGAATTTTTGAAATTTCCTTTGGGAATTGTTGCATTTTTGACTCTTGGCGGCTTAGCTGTCGGAGGTTTTAAAGGTGCAAAATCTGGATTTTTATGGGGTTTGAAAGCTTTTATAGTCGTTTCATTGTTGTCATTAGTTAGTAATTGGTATGAGTCAAATAAAAAATCCAATGCGCAAAAAGATGCTTATGATAATGCTTACTACCATGGCTTTCTCTCCACTTGTTCGTATTATTTCGAAGGCAGCGAACGTTTGATTCTGGTTGAAGCTACTCAGGTTCTAGCTAGGACTGTAGGTTCTACGGACAATGTAGGAAGAGCTGAGGGTAGAAAGAGTGCCAATATAGTCAAGTGTGAGGACTCTGTGAAAATAGCTCGCAAAATATTGGCAAAGTGACATAACTAATAAGGATTAAGGTGTTGCGCAGCCAACACTAAATCCCGAGTGTTGAACAAGCCCGAAGGTACCTTATTAAGTAAATTGTGCCATTTAGTTTGAAGGGCATGTCGCCTTTTGATCTGCACCAAATTGACTGACACATTCTTTAGCTATTTGGGCTTTCCATACTTGTGGTTATTCATTTTTTTCTAATTTAGCAAAAACGCAACTTGGATTTGTCCAAATCCCATTTAGACGCCCAATAATTAAAAAAGGGATTGGTATTTCTACCAATCCCCTCCAAACTCTCTTTCTACTTACAAGCTCTCAATTGCCTTTTGAACCGCAGGGCCAATCTGGCGCTTACGTGAAGTGACACCTTCCAAAGTCAGCATGTCACTTGTTGGTTCAGCGTTGAAAGCCGATTTGATGACTTGATAGTCGCTTTCATCCACCCACAATAAGTTCGCTTCTTTGTTATTGGTATCTGTGATTGAAAAGAACAGATGGTCTAGCCCGTTCTCTTTTTTGTAAGTCTTCATTGCTGCTAGAAGATCGTCTTTACGGTCAATCAGTTGTTGAGCCATTAGTGTTTCAGCAACACCGATACCCACCTGTTTGCCACCGTACTTAAAGTTTTTGTAATCCAGCGTCAGAATGGTTTCAGATGAAAGGTGGCTAAGATCTGACTTAGCAACCAACATCTGTTGACCGAAGTCTTCGATATCTGAAATGCCTGCAACCTTCGCCAGCTTCTCTGCGTATTCACGATCATGATCTGTTGTAGTTGTTGATTGGAATACCACTGTGTCAGAAAGAATCGCACCCAAGCCAACACAAGCGAGGTGTTTAGGTAATGTCACATCGAGCTTTTCAGCATTGTCAGCCAGTATAGTTGCAGCTGAACCCCAACCTCGGATATCCATCTCGACAATCTGCGGGGTGTTAATTGGAGAGCCACCAATCGCATGATGATCGACCACTGCCACAATGGATGCTTGATCAATAGTTGGTGCTAATTGAGTCACTTGGTTGAAGTCAACCAGCCCCACTCGGTATGAAGAGTAATCTGTCTCTACACGTGGAGATTCTGCATTACAGTAGTTCAAGATAAACGTCGATTCAGGATTAATCGGCTCAGGCACTGTCGCCGTACCACCATAAATATGAGCCGCGAGCATCGCAGACATTACCGTGTCGCTGTCTGGGCTTAGGTGCCCTGTCCATACGAGATCTTCACTGTTTTCATTGGCAGATTGTTGCAAGCTAAAAGCAAAACTTGCTGAACTGAAAGACATAATTACGGCTGCAACGACAGGGGTTAGCTTCACGGGTATTTCCTTATTTAAATGCGATATAGAAGCCCATAAGCTAAACACCAAAAATTTCAGAACCGTGTAACTAATATTTCAGTTTTACTTCAGTAAGTAACTAAATGTAATTGCCCTTAGGCTTTCACTGTTAATCACACCAAAGCTCAACTTGGATTAGGTTAGCTTTTCATTATTTCACAATGAATTTCAATGAACCCTAATGATAAGAAAGCTAAGACACTGATTTATTGACCACATTACATCATCAACCCACATACTGAAAATAAGATAATCTTATTAAAAATGGATTATCGAAAGGCACAAAAAAGGCTGCAAAAGCAGCCTTATCGAGTAAGCATAAATATGCTATTCAATCATCGAGATCGAGGTTTTTTTCCTCCCCTTCCCGTTGCTGGTAAGGGAGCGGAGATGTACACCAAGGGGAGGTTAGGAGGGGATTCTAGTGTTTGTATCGAAAGGTGTTGCTGTCATCAATAATCTCAATTTTGACTTTTACTACGCCTTTCTTAACGTCACCAATTTGAGAGAATGCTTTGTGGGAAAGGTCAATCACTCGGCCTTTTACGTAAGGGCCTCTATCGTTAATTTTGACATCGACTGACTTGTTATTGGCTGTATTGGTCACTCTCACGATAGTCCCAAATGGCAAGGTTTTGTGAGCGGCTGTATAGGCGTTTTTATTATACGTTTCACCACTTGCCGTCAGTTTTCCATGGAATTTATCGCCATACCAAGAAGCCACTCCCACAAGCGCATGTGAATTGGCATAGCCCTTTGTTTTTGAAGTATCGACGGCCGCATGTGACGAGCATCCGGCAAGCAAAGTAATAAGAAAAGCGGCAAAGATAAGGTTTAGTTTTTTCATGCTATTTCAGTAGATCTTCTTCATGTAATGTTTATCTATTTTCATTGTAGTGCGGTTCAGCAGTATTGAACTGAGTATTATGAGTTCTCAGCGAAGGCTATCACTAGTGTGATTCCGCAATGTTTTCATGAAGCACGCTCGCTTCAGTCATATTCATGAAAGGTTTTATCTTCAAAACGTCAACTTTAACAATGCCTTAAAGTTGTTGATTTATTAACCACCACCACATGATGGAGCACTTAAAAAGCACACAAACAAAAAAAGGATTGGTATCTCTACCAATCCTCTTTAGGGGGTGTTTCGGTTTATCTACCTTATGGAAGGTAGTAACGCGATTACTCGTAGTCAGTCGCGTACGTGTCTTCGTATGTGTGCGAGTAGAACTCGAACAGGTTGCCAAACGGGTCTTCTAGGTAAACCATTTGTGCTTGTTTTAGTTCGTCTTCTGGGTGGTAAGGCATGATGTCCATACGAACCTTACCGCCAAACTCTTCAACACGCTTAATCGCTGAATGAAACTGCTCTTTTGGAAGTTGCAGACAGAAGTGGAAGATACCTAAGCGAGAGAAATCAACGTTGTGACGCTCTTCACGGTCAACCATTTCGAACATCTCAACACCGATGCCATCAGAAGTGACTAGGTGAGCAATATTGAAGCCTTTAAAGCCTTCACCAAATACTGCAATACACATGCGGCCGATTGCTGATTCGCGCTCTTCCATCACTTTAGTGTTGTTCATTACAACTCTTAGACCTAGCGCTTTTGTGTAAAACTCGACTGCTTTGTCCATGTCGCCAACCATGATGCCTACGTGATTCATTTTCATAACTTTCTCCAAATTCTCTTTAATTCTGTATTTTTCGAAGACTCGCTTCGGTGTTTCGTTTCGATGGAGAGAGTATATGGAGATACGACGATTAACTGAAATTATCATAATTTATATTAATGATAATTTTATGTTATTTACCAAGTTAAGTGAGATGCCAACACGTCACACAATAAGTTAAAGTTGAGAGCCACATATGTCATGTGGCTCTAGTTAAACATCCTTAGTTCAACACGAAGAAGCCCGTTACGCTTTACTGGTCTGTACGACGTTCGAAATCTGCTTGGCTTTTGTTTCAGGCACCAAAGACATCAACCCGGTAGTCACAAGCGCGGCAATACCAGACATGGTTACAGGTGACCCAAATATGCTTTGCACTAGCTTGGGTGCTTCTTTCAATAAATCCGGCACTAGCATCACCCCAAGCCCTAAGCCTAGTGAGATGGCAATCGTCATAATTCTGCGGCGATCCAGTTTTTCATTGGCGATGATTTTGATGCCCGCCGCAGCAACCGTACCGAACATCACTAATGTCGCCCCGCCCAATACTGGCTTTGGAATCGTCATTAAAACCGCACCTAAGATGGGAAATAACCCTAACAGAAAAAGAATCGCGGCAATGAAGTAGCCGATGTAGCGACTCGCGATCCCCGTAAAATGGATCACACCGTTGTTCTGGCTGAAAGTCGTGTTCGGAAAAGTATTGAATACCGCTGCGATGAGCGAGTTCACACCGTCACCTAGCACGCCAGCCTTGAGTCGATTGATGTATTTTGGCCCCTTAACTGGCTGCCCTGAGAACATACTGTTGGCGGTAAGGTCACCCGTGGTTTCAATAACGGTAATCAAGTAAATAAAAGCGATAGGCAGGAAGGCTTGCCAATCAAAAGCGAAGCCATATTTAAATGGGACAGGAATACTCAATAGCGGTTGAGAAACAAAAGAAACCATAGACGCTTTACCCATCAAAATGGCAACGCCCCAGCCAACTACCAACCCAACTAAAATCGACGACAGCCTAACCATATTATTGTTACTCAGGTTAAGCACGACTATGGTTCCGAGGACGATGGCACCCAACATCAGATTGCTTCCAGAGCCAAAATCTTCGGCGCCAACGCCACCCGCAATATCAGTAACACCGACTTTAATCAAAGAGATACCTATCGTCGTGATAACGATTCCAGTCACAACGGGCGTGATAACGACTTTGAGCTTTTCGATAAAGCGCGATAGTACGATTTCAACAAATGCACCAAAGAAGCAGACACCGAAAATGGTAGCGAGCATTTCATCTGGCCCACCTCCATTCGCTTTAACCAGAAAACCTGCACCTAATACAGATCCCAAGAACGCAAAGCTGGTTCCTTGGACACAGATCATCCCTGCGCCAACTGGCCCTATTTTTCTCGCTTGAATGAAGGTACCGACCCCAGACACCATGAGTGCCATGCTGATCAGATAAGGAATGTGCTCACCCAACCCAAGCACACCGCCAATAATGAGTGTGGGCGTGATAATACCAACGAAACTGGCTAATACATGCTGCAACGCTGCGTAACTGGCAGCTCTGACTGATGGTCGATCGTCTAATCCGTAGATCAATTCACTGTTCTGTTCCATGTGACTTCCTTTATGTATTTTTTATTGTATACAATTTACATAAAGACAATAGAGCAACATATATGCCAATGGTTTAACATCATACTTATCAATCAGTTAAGTTTCATCTCTAGCCAATGCTGCACTATAGAGCAACACAGTCGGCTTGTTTTAGTGCAACGAAGAACACACAAAGCACTCGTTTGCTCTAGTTTACTCGTTACCTCTAACCAAATACCGCAGACACAAAAAAAGGATTGGTATCTCTACCAATCCTCTTTAGGGGGTGTTTCGGTTTTTCTACCTTACGACAGGTAGATGGCGCCTATTACTCGTAATCAGTCGCGTACGTATCTTCGTATGAGTGAGAGTAGAACTCGAATAGGTTGCCAAACGGGTCTTCTAGATAAACCATTTGTGCTTGTTTTAGTTCGTCTTCTGGGTGGTAACGGTGAATGTCCATACGTACCTTACCGCCAAACTCTTCAACGCGCTTAATAGCTGAATGAAACTGCTCTTTTGGAAGCTGTAGACAGAAGTGGAAAATGCCTAAGCGAGAGAAATCAACATTATGACGCTCTTCACGGTCAACCATTTCGAACAGTTCAACACCGATACCATCAGATGTTACTAGGTGTGCGATGTTGAAGCCTTTGAAGCCTTCACCAAATACAGCAATACACATACGGCCGATTGCTGATTCACGCTCTTCCATCACTTTAGTGTTGTTCATTACGATTCTTAGACCTAGCGCTTTCGTGTAAAACTCTACTGCTTGGTCCATGTCGCCTACCATGATGCCTACGTGATTCATTTTCATAACTTTCTCCAATTCGTTTTTTATTCTGTGCTTTTCGAAGTCTAACTTCGGTATTTCGTTTCGATGAAGAGAGTATAGGGAGAAAATATGATTAACTGAAATTATCATAAATTATATTAATGATAATTTTTCGTTATCTGCAAATTAGTAGGAGATCTCAGCTCACTTAAAGAAACACTGTCTACATCAATGTTCACGCTATACATAAATGTTCTCGCTATACATAGATGCTCAAACTGTAAATAGGCGCTCTACGGTAATAGAGACAAACCTAATATAGAGAACAACCTAAAGAGCATAGCTACTGAAATTAGGTATTGCCGACCTTTGATAGCTTTTGTCGATAGCTTTCTCCTTTCAAAGATAGGAATCACCTATTGAATCTATAGAAATGTCCGATTTCACTAATTTTCGGTGCGGATGCAATATATCTCCATCGACGCGGGATAGCGTTAAACACTACAAATTAGAAAGAGAGTCAAAACATGATCAACACAGAAATCAAACCATTCAACGCAACAGCATTTAAAAACGGCGAATTCGTAGAAATCACTGAGCAAGACGTTAAAGGCAAGTGGGCTGTATTCTTCTTCTACCCAGCAGACTTCACGTTTGTATGTCCAACTGAGCTAGTTGACCTACAAGACAAATACGCAGAGCTTCAATCTCGCGGCGTAGAAGTTTACTCAGTATCAACTGACACTCACTTCTCTCACAAAGCATGGCACGATACTTCTGACAAAATCGGCACTATCGAATACTTCATGGTAGGCGACCAAACTGGCAACATCACAAATAACTTCAACGTTATGCGTGAAGGTCAAGGCCTTGCAGACCGTGCAACGTTCCTAATCGACCCTGAAGGCGTTATCCAAGCAATGGAAATCACAGCTGAAGGCATCGGCCGTGACGCAGAAGACCTACTACGCAAGGTTAAAGCAGCACAATACGTAGCCGCTAACCCAGGTGAAGTTTGCCCAGCTAAATGGAAAGAAGGCGAAGAGACTCTAGCTCCATCTCTAGACCTAGTAGGCAAGATTTAATCTAAGCCTAGCTAACAAGAATAGCTAAACGGTTCTACAGGCGCGCTTCGGCCCCCCTCCTAAAGGGCAGTCGCGCGCCACCCTTTCAAAACATCAACACCACAATATTTGCCGACTTGCGCCCCCTTTTTATTTTCCTTTTTCAGCAAGAAGGTATTGGTCAATACCAAGACACAGAATTTAAGAGCAGGCACGATTATGTTAGATCAAGCAATGAAGCAGCAGCTAAAAGCATACCTAGAAAACCTAAAAACCAATGTTCAGTTAGTGCTTAGCCTGGATGGCAGCGACACCGCGAACAAACTTCAAGATCTGGCGAATGACATCTCGTCTTTAACCGATAAAATTGAAGTGACTCGCGATGACAGCGCAAGCACTCGCAGCCCTATCATGCAGGTCGTGAACCAAGAGAAAGGCACCGCGATCGGTTTTGCCGGTTTGCCAATGGGTCACGAATTTACGTCACTGGTTCTAGCACTGCTTCATAGTGGTGGTCACCCTATCAAGCTTGAAGCGGACGTAATCGAGCAAATTAAAGAACTCGATCAAGAGCTTAATGTAGAGATTTTTATCTCGCTCTCATGCCAAAACTGTCCAGAAGTGGTTCAAGCCTTCAATATGATGTCGGCGATTAATCCTCTGGTTAAGACAACGATGATCGACGGCGCAGCATTCCAAGATGAAGTGAAGTCTCGCGACATCATGGCAGTACCAAGTGTATTCGTTAATGGTGAGCTATTTGGTCAAGGCCGTATGTCACTGGCTGAAATCCTTAACAAGGTTGATTCAGGCGCAGCGGAAAAGAAAGCAGCAAACCTAAACCAACAAGCACCGTTTGATGTATTGGTTGTCGGCGGAGGCCCTGCAGGTTCTTCAGCGGCAATTTATGCTGCACGTAAAGGCATTCGTACTGGTGTGGTTGCTGACCGATTCGGCGGCCAAGTGATGGACACTATGGCGATTGAGAACTTTATCTCAGTAAAAGCGACAACTGGCCCTAAATTAGTGGCAAGCCTTGAAGAGCACGTAAAAGAGTACGGTGTTGAAGTGATGACTGAGCAGCGCGCTGCAAACATCATTGCAGCAGAAGACACTGAAGACGGCTACATCCACGTTGAGCTAGAGAGCGGCGCAACACTACGAGCTCGCACGGTTATCACAAGTACCGGTGCTCGCTGGCGTGAAATGAACGTTCCGGGTGAGCAAGAGTACCGCAATAAAGGCGTCGCTTACTGCCCACACTGTGACGGTCCTTTATTCAAAGGTAAGAAAACAGCGGTTATTGGTGGTGGTAACTCAGGCATCGAAGCGGCAATTGATTTAGCGGGTATCGTTGAACACGTAACCGTACTTGAATTTGCAGACACATTGCGTGCCGACCAAGTGCTTATCGACAAAGCGAACGCAACACCAAACATCGAAATCATCAAGATGGCACAAACAACGCAAGTGATTGGTGATGGCAACCGTGTAACCGGTCTGGAATACAAAGACCGCAACACCGATGAACTTAAACAGATTGAACTCGCAGGTATCTTTGTTCAAATCGGCCTGATGCCAAACAGCGAATGGTTGAAGGGTTCGAAAGTTGAGCTCTCACCACGCGGTGAAATTGAAATTAACGCTCATGGCGCAACATCAATGAAAGGTGTGTTCGCAGCGGGTGACGTAACAACCGTACCTTACAAACAGATCATCATTGCGATGGGTGAAGGTGCGAAAGCAAGCTTAGGTGCATTTGACCACCTAATCCGTAACTCAGCTCCAGTTAAAGAGGCTGAAACCGCTTAACCTTTACACTGAAAAGCTTAAAGCTTTTAACTCAAGTTCCTTAAATATTTGTTAACTTAATTCTTTACTGTTAACGACTTAGTCGACATTTAGACGCCACTCCTATGGATTTAGGAGTGGTTTTTTTCTTTGTGATTTACGCCGGTTGATAAAGCATAAAGGCAACCACCATAGCTAAGCTTCCGCCCAAGCAACGGTTCACAAACATCATCTGTTTTGGTGATTGCAGTAGCTTTTTAAGCATAGTGCCGCAATACGCCCACACCAACATGCACGGTACACCGGTAATCACCATACCCGCGATAATGGTCACGACTTGAATCAAGTAATCTGCATTCGGAGTGATGAACTGCGAAAACACGGTTAATGACGCTATCCAACCTTTAGGATTTAACACCTGCACCAACACACCCGACACAAAGCCTGAACGATTGTCGGTGGTGCTTTCTTCGATTTGCATGTTCGCAATCGACCACGCCATGAACAGCAAATAAGCCGCACCCGCGTATTTCAAAATGTTGTATAGCTCTGGATAAAGGGTAAATAGGCTCACCAAACCAACACTAGAACCCGCCAGTACGATGATGATGCCAACAGCGTTTCCAGAGATAAAAGGTAAAGTCGCAGCAAACCCATAACGACTTGAAATCCCAAGTAATGCGATATTGCCTGCCCCAGGGGTAATTGCAATTGATGTTGAAAATAGCAAGAACGCCAGCATTAATTGAGAGCTCATTTCCTCTCACTCCTAATAAGTAAAGTATTTATAGGGAGAGAGTTTACAGATTCGACTAGGAATTAAATTGCTATATAGGCTAATATTAAGCCAAATTTGAGCAAGACTTTTCCAAAATAGCTATGAAACAGAAAGAATCCACCAAAGAAGTGTTAGATGACACAGATATCGCCATCTTAGGACATATCCAACAAGACGGGCGCATGAGTAACAGTAAACTCGCCGAGAAGGTAAACCTCAGCGAAACCCCATGCTGGCGCCGTTGGAAACGCATGGAAGAGACGGGTTATATCGATGGTTACGCAGCGAAGCTAAACCGCAAAAAGCTGGGTTTTCATGTAGCAGGCTTTACTCTTGTGACCTTGGGTAACCACGAAGTTGAAAACACAGAACCGTTCGAAGAGTTTGTCGCCGTTACCGATTGGATTCCGATGTGTCACTGCATTGCTGGCGGTGCCGACTATATGGTGCAAGTGTTAGCAAAAGATTTGGAAGAATACTTTGAGCGTATTAGCTCAATAAGACGAGTAAAAGGCGTGAGTGCGATTCAATCCAACATCTCAGTGAAAGAACTAAAAAACAGCTATCAGCTTCCTCTTGAGGACTAGTTCACTTCTCCTGACTGCCCTGTTCTTTCAGCAAAACAAAAGCCCAGCTCCCTAGATTTCTAAAACTTAGGGGCTGGGCTTTGTTTATTTAGGTTCTAGGAAATGAGCATACGTTAATTCCCCACACCACCGGTTTTCTCAGCCGGAGATTCTGGTGTGACTGGCGGCCACTCTTCGAAGGTTGCTAAGTGTTGCTGAATAGCGGCTTGAGCAGGGCCAAATGCCCACATTTTCTGTCCCATCCATTTCAAGTACATTCCAGACTCTTCAGCTGCTCGCTCGTAAGGATCACGACGCAGGTTGAACAGCAATGGTGCGTTAAGTTCTTCTTTCGGGCCACTCCAACCGTGATTCTGAACCACGAAGTGTGCCTTCCAATCTCCTACTCGAACGGCTTGTAGCTTATCTCGCTCGTAATAGTAAATATCTTTACGGTTCGACTCGCCTTTTTCCGTCAACATATCGACTTGGTTGTAACCATCGAGGTGCGCTTTAAAGCCATCGTGACCTTTCAGCATTTTCTCTTTCAGGTCTGTTGGACCACCAGCCGCAGCAACCAGAGTGGGTAACCAATCCATACCATCAAAGATGCCATTGCCTACAGTACCCGCTGGGATTTTACCCGGCCAGCTAACCAATGCAGGGGCTCTTACGCCACCTTCCCAAGTTGTGCCTTTCTCACCGTGATAAGGTGTCATACCGCCATCTGGCCAAGTCATGATCTCTGGGCCGTTATCGGCAGTGAAAATGATGATGGTGTTGTCAGCAATACCGAGTTCTTCCATCTTCGCCATCATCTCACCGACGTGATCATCAAGATCTTTCATGACCACTTCTTGGAGTCCCCAACCGTTTTGACCGAGCATCGCTTCGTATTCAGGTGACAGGTGCGTCCAAACGTGACCGCGTGATGGACAGTACCAAGTGAAAAATGGCTTATCCGCTTCAACCGCCCTTTCGATGAAGTTGATCGCGTGCTTATTTACTTCATCATCTAGTGTGCGCATACGCTCGATAGTTAGCGCGCCATCGTCTTCAATGGTTTGACCGCCCTTGCCATCGGATTTCGCGTAAATCACATTGCGAGGCGCAAAAGCATCCAACGAACCGTCTTTTGGCCAGTCTGGATCTTCGGTGTATTCCATCGCATTCAGGTGATACAACCAGCCCCAATACTCATCGAAGCCGTGCATTGTTGGTAAGAATTCATCACGGTCACCCAAGTGGTTTTTACCAAACTGACCAGTCACGTAACCCATGGTTTTGAGAATTTCTGGTAGTGTTGGCGTATCCGCATGCAGCCCAACAGGCCCACCCGGTAAGCCCACCGTGTGCATACCCGTTCGCACTGGTAACTGCCCCGTTAAGAATGCAGAGCGCCCGGCCGTACACGATGGCTGCGCATAATAATCTGTGAGTAGCATGCCCTTTTCAGCAATACTATCGATGTTTGGTGTTTCACTACTCATCACACCATTGTGATAAGCACTCAGGTTTGAGATCCCAATATCATCCGTGAAGATAACAAAAATATTCGGTTGCTCTTGTGCTGACCATGCCGATAGCGAAAAGCTACTCAACACACTCATCACAACAAGGTGGAAAATCCTTTTCATAGAATGTCCTTATACTGTTTCAGATTGCTCTTTATGAATCATTTTTAAACCAACTAAACCAAAGCCCAACTCCAATATTAGATAAACAAAAAGTAGCCAATGCGGCATGCCATCCACCACCAAACTGATGACTCGTCCGGCAGCTAAACCCAACATGAATACCACCAAACTATAGAGCGCTGGCAGTCGATACTTTTTGAACAGTGCGCCAAACACCCAAAACAACGCCAGAGCCAAATAAAGCCCCATCACTGCACGAAAGATATGAGTCACATTGATGGGGCTAGCATCGATCCCAAAAAGGTAATCAAGAGAGACAACTGGTGCATAACCATAAGACAGTGCAATCGGTGTTAAACCTAAAACAGCAACTAACAAGAAAATACTTTGTGGCTTCATACCCTTACTCTCAAAATTTGGCTCTTTAAAAAAAACATAGTCTACAATCAGAGATATACAAGTTGCATATAAGCAAGGTGAATCAAAGATCCAATCATTCATTAAGGCGCAGTTTCACATCGAATATAGGGATATCAATATGGCTAAATGGCGCTACCTACTCGCATCAGCATTGGCTGCCAGTTCAACCGTAAATGCTCAGGAAGCAAACGAACAAGCGGATACAAAAAAGTGGCAACATAGCTTCGAAATTTACGCGCTCGCACTCAATATCCGCGGAGACAGTACCATTGGTGATTTGTCAGCAGATGTCGATGTTGATCCTGCATTCATCATGGATCATCTTGATATGACCGCAATGGTGCGTTTAGAGGGTATCTATGACAATCAGTGGGGCTATTACATTGACTACAGCTTCATGAAGTTAAGCGGAAAAACGAACTCAGTTTTAGGTAGCAACCTAGAGGTATTGAAAGGCAATCTTGATATCCGACAAGGTGTTTTAGATGTGAAGGGGTTTAAGCGCTACCAATACGATTTTGGCTCGATTGATTATCTGTTTGGGCTTCGTTGGTGGGATAACGACATTGATGCCAAGCTTTACGGTTCAGGTGGTAAGCTAAGTACAGACCGATCACTCGATGAAGATTGGGTTGACTACCAAATAGGTGTGAGATGGATAACGCAGCTCAATAAGGATTGGAAGTTTCACACAACTATTGATGCAGGGCTTGGCAGTGATACCGACTTTACCTCTTCCCTATTAACTGGCGTACGATACCAGATAAACAGTTGGTCTGACTTAAATATTGCCTATAAATCGACCTGGGTTGATTACGAAAACAAAGGAACCTTTGAATACGATACCGCATCGCAAGGATTCCTGATTGGTTGGGCTGCTCATTTTTAATGATGAGTTAAAAAATTGAGAATTGAGGTAAGCCTGATTGATGGCTTACCTCTCAAACGAAATCTACCTTTCAAGAAAAGCTGCTGGTGACTTAACTATTGATTCACAGAACCTGGCACAACACACTCTTTCTTCATGATAGTTAAGCCTGCTTCAAGAGTTTCGGTCCAAGCTTTTTCTACTTGCTCATTGTAGTGTGGGTCGTATTTTTTAACCGTATTGAGTAACGAATTAAACCATTCGTTGAGCTCAATTTCGGAAATATCCAGCCCTAAATCTTTATGCCTTTTACCCAATTTCTTTACTGAGTTACGCACGCTCGGCAGACCCGCAGAGTTATAGATAAGAATGATCGAGGCTTTAAGCATCTTGGTTTGTTGCTCTAACCCTATATTTTCAAAACGTTCTGAAAATCTTGGATTATGCTCGCAAAAATCCGCCAAAAACGTTTCGAGAAATTCTTGGTCAATCCGGCAGCGCTCAAAACTTTCATAAAACAGTTCGTTCGGTTTCATCTAGCCAGTCCTTTGCAAAATTTTGAGTTATCGGGAAGCTAACAAGTCCAGAGCCGCAACTTAGCCAACTCCGAACCATCAATATGATCTAAGTATACGCCACTGTGGCATAAAATGAACGATGGCATAACGTAAACTACGGCATAAAGTGCGTTGCACAAATCTTGTTTCCATCAGGATCTCGCAAATAAGCCATGTACAAGCGACGCTCGTCAGAACCTCTCGCTCCGGGGCCATTTTCAATGCTGGTACCGCCATTTTCGACGCCAACTCGATGCCACTCATCTACAACTTCGGGAGAAGACGCAAGAAAACCCACCGTCATACCGTTGCCGTGAGTCGCAGGCTGACCATCAATCGGCTTCGTTAAGCCCAACACACCCGTTTGGCTAACGTAAACACAGCGCCCTTTGGGATCAACAGAGCCTTCGCTATAACCAAGCACTTTCATGATTGGGTCATAAAAAGCCTTCGCGCGTTCAATATCTTCGGTACCGAGAAAAACATGGCTGAACATAACTAACCTCTTCTTTTATTGAAAGAACCATCTAAACTAGACCTATAATTCGTGTTTGTCTAGGCACGCTATTCGGTCACAACTGTTGCTTAACCCATTGAGCAAACACCTGAAACTTAGTTCGCTGTTCCATGCCTTTCGGGAACTCAGTTAGTCTGTTCAACAATTCGTTGTGCGCCCTGCCCTTGGTCATGCAGAATATCTTCAGGGTTCAACAAGTGGCATTTCTGCATACTCAAACACCCGCAACCGATACAGCCTGTTAAGTTTTCTTGTAGCGATTTAATCTGCGCCATTTTGCTATCAAGTTGACCCTGCCACTTCTTAGCAACGCGCTCCCAATCTCGCTTAGTCGCGGTATGGTTCATCGGCAGTGTCGATAACTCTTCGGTGATCTCTTCCAGCGTGAAGCCAATCGACTGTGCGACTTGTATCAAAGCAATTCTTCTCAACATCGCCGACTGATAACGGCGCTGATTTCCGTTAGTACGAATTGAAGCAATCAACCCCTTGGTTTCGTAAAAGCGTAAGGCCGAAGGAGCCACGCCACTGCGCTCAGCCAACTGGCCTATGGTGAGGTATACGATGTTTCTCATGATCTTTCACTTCCTGTTTGAATAGCCGTTTCTTCCTGATAATAACCAGTATAATATAGTTCATTTTAACTTGAAGTTTGCGTTCAAACTTAGGTTTGGGCTAGATTACAAAATACGCGCAACAAAGCAACCTAACGTATTGATTTTTTTGAGCTATGATTTTGTTCGCTGATTACCATACATGTCGTCAAACCCGGGAATGCCTTGCTCCCACACAGGTTTATCTTCACCGACAATGGTTTTCAATGTATCAATGAAGAGCTTGGTTTTTATGGGTGCATCTCGATGTGGGTACACCGCATAGAAAGTGCCAAAGTCATCCAAGTTTAAGTGAGTCATAATAGGCACTAACTCTCCACTGAGCACTTCATCTTCAATCATCTGCGCCGTGACAACCGCGAGAGTACTGCCAGTTAGCGCGCTCTTGGAAATCATCTCAACGTCATTCACTTTATAAGCGGCATTAAGCTGGAAATGCTGCGCTTGCCCCTCTTGATCGACATAAGAAAACTTATCAATCAACAAACCCGGAGCGGCATAGATAGTCGCAGGTAATGACTCTAACTTTTCGATGGTGTTGATCTCGCCATGCTGAGCAATGAACTCAGGTGAAGCGACAATCAGCAATCGACTTCTGGCTATCTTACGGCTGATTAGGCTGGAGTTTTTGGGCTTACCAATACGGAAACCAATATCAAACCCTTCTTTAACCATATCGACGATTCGGTCTTCGAGTCTCAATTCAAAATCAACATCTGGATACTGCTTCTGGAAAACCGCAATCGCCTGCTGAACATATTGTCGACCGAACATGGTCGAGCTGGTGATTCTTAATAACCCTCGAGGCTCTGCATGATAATTTTGCGCCAAGCGTCGAGTATCGTTCAACAGTGCACGAAGCTGATGCGCTTGATTGACCATCTCATTGCCTGCAGCTGTCAGAGATAACGAACGAGTGGTGCGATTTAATAACCGAACATCCAGCTCTTCTTCAAGACGGCTGATCTGTTTAGAGATAACGGAACGGTCGACGTTTCTTTGCTCCGCCACTTTGACAAACGAACCCAGCTCAACCACTTCAAGTAACAATAATAAACGACTCGATATATCCATAACGCCCTTTGTTGCATTTAAGGCACCAATCAAGTGCCAATATGACTATTTTTCTCATCTTATTACAAATCTATAGTAGCTGCACATAACGGAGACAACATTCAGTCCCGACCTAATAGAGGAACACCCCATGACACTACTATCTGTGACTAACCAAAATGGCACCGCAACAGTATCGATCAACAACCCACCAGTGAACGTGCTGACTTTCGACTTGATCAACGAGATCAATGCCTTTGTACTTTCATTGAAAGATGATCGTGATACTAAGGTTGTGGTCTTCAAATCATTACATGAGAGCTTCTTTCTGGCTCACCTAGATCTCAATGTGATCAACGGTACACAAGGTGGACAAGCTGGTTCGATTGAATTCAACCACATGATTGAGAACATTAAAGCGATGAAACAAGTCTCTGTCGCGGTAGTTGATGGCGTAGCTCGTGGGGGCGGTAATGAATTTGTGATGGCGTGTGACCTTGCTTACGGCACTGAAAACTCGGCGTTCGCACAACCAGAAATTCATGTAAACATCCCAACGGGTGGCCAAGGCGCAGTTCAATTTGCAAGACGCATGGGCAAAAACAAAGCGCTACAAGCTTTGCTGCTTGGTAACGATTTTACGGCTCAACAAGCAGAAGAGCGTAACATCATCACGCAGTTTGTACCGAAGGCAGAGCTAGAGGGTTTCTTAGCAGCGACACTCGGTGTAATCAGCCAATTAGAAGTACGTGATATCGTGATGTACAAAGAGATCATCGCTGCCTCAATCAAAGATGAGCAAGCGGGCGCTGAACTAGAACTTCGTTACTTCTTAGAGCGCGCAAAAGAGCAGAAAACCGCAGCAATTATCGGTGCGTTTCTAAAACACGGTGGTCAAACTGAGCGTGAAGCGAAAGACATTCAAGGTATCTTCGTTGACACCGCAGCAGAGTTATCACAATAGATAATGACGCAATTAAATGGCCATCGCTTGATGGCCATTTGTGTATTTATCTATCTGCGCACCGATGTAAATAATTCTCTCACTCACTGATGCAGTTAGATCTGACTCATGATCGATTTCAGGCTCTCGGCCATTTCGGCATTGATGATCTCTCCCGTTTCTACATTAAAGTTGTCGTAGAAACTTGGCACCGACATCGACCCCTTCACATCAGCATCAAAATAAGGTGCGGAATTTACCGCAGACGACAACACAGAGCTTGCGCCGCCTGGACCTGGTGATGTGGAGAGCATCACAACAGGTTTGCTTTGGTATACTTTCATGTCGATTCGTGATGTCCAATCAAACACATTCTTAAAGGCTGCGGTGTATGAGCCGTTATACTCTGCAAAAGAGATGACCACAGCATCTGCTTCGCCAATCTTGCTAAAAAAGCGTTGAGCGTGTTGATGAACACCTGAATCTTGCTCTCTTTTCTCGCTGTAAATTGGCATCTCGAAATCATTAAGGTCGAGCACCTCGACTTGCGCGCCTTCGACTAAACCTGCGGTGTACGCTGCAAGTTGTTGATTAATTGATGTTGTACTGTTGGTCGCGCCAATCGCTAATACTTTCATTGTTGATCCTTGTTCATTTTTCTCACCTTTTTGCACTCATGACTTCAATTACGGAGCTCAAAATTCATAACTGAAGATTCGTAACGTCTGTTTGATAACATCAAAACCTGCACTAGGCGACAAGGTGATAGATTGTGTTTTTAGATTGGGGATGATGATAAAACCTCAAGTTAACTTGAGGTAAAGCGATATTTTCAAAATATAGGAAATAGTTTAAAAACACTTATAAAGCAGTTGATTATGAAAGGTTTAACATAGGTTGGCATTACACAGGAAAAAGTCAGCACACCCAAAATACATTGAGTGTGCTTTATCGAAGTATTATTTACTTAAAGTGATTTAATGGACAGACACCAGAGTAAGCGACACCGGATAGCTCGGCCATTTCGCGATTCCATGTTGCCAAATCGTGAGGATTAAACTGATTCAAATGATCATGACCACACGCTCTCGCCATCACTTGCATCAACTCAGTCGAGGCTTCGAAGAAGTTCTTCAATTGATTCGATGCCTTCTCGACATTTAACCGTTGGCGTAAATCGGCTTTTTGAGTCGCGATACCCGCCGGGCAATTATTGGTGTTACACATTCGGGCGGCAACACAACCTATCGACTGCATGGCACTGTTCGAGATAGCGACACCATCTGCACCAAGCGCCATCGCTTTTACGAAGTCCATCGGAACACGAAGCCCACCAGTAATGATTAAGGTGACTCTGTCACTTACGCCTTGCTTGTCTAGATAGGCTCTAGCGCGAGCGAGTGCTGGAATAGTGGGAACACTGATATGGTCACGGAACATTTCTGGCGCCGCCCCTGTACCGCCACCACGCCCATCTAAGATGATGTAATCGGCACTGGCATCAAGCGCGAACTGAATGTCTTCTTCGATGTGATTGGCACTTAACTTAAAGCCAATCGGGATACCGCCTGTCACCTCTCGAACACGGTCGGCGAACTTTTTAAAATCCTCGACCGTGTTAAGGTCGACAAAGGTGGGTGGAGAAATCGCTGCCGTGCCCGCTTCAATGCCACGCACCTCCGCGATCTTGCCTATGTTCTTCACGCCCGGTAAGTGCCCGCCCGTTCCGGTTTTGGCACCCTGCCCGCCTTTAAAGTGGAAGGCTTGAACGTTTTTGAGCTTAGCTTCATCGTAACCAAACTGAGCACTGGCTAATTCATAAAAGTAGCGAGAGTTCGCCGCTTGCTCTTCGGGTAACATACCGCCCTCACCGGAGCAGATACCCGTCCCTGCGAGTTCGGCACCTTTCGCCAATGAGACTTTTGCTTCTTCAGATAGCGAGCCAAAACTCATATCAGACACAAACAAAGAGATGTCCAATTTGAGTGGCTTCTTCGCTTTGGGGCCAATAATCAGTTCAGTTCCAACGGGCACATTCTCCAGCAAAGGCTTGGTGGCCATTTGCGCGACCATCACTTGAATATCGTCCCAGTGAGGCAATAGATGTCTTGGAACGCCCATGGAGGTCATTGGCCCATGATGTCCAACCTTGGATAAACCATCACGCGCCAGTTGATGAATAAACTCGACGGTAGGTTCTTCTTTGGTTGCGCTCGCAGCTGGCGACAAATCTGGCGCAGCCGCTTGAATGTGAACCTCCGGGCCTTCTTGCCCAACTTGTTCCGCTGTGAACTGTTTATGTGTACCATCGCAAAAAGGGAGGTTGTTCGAATACTTACAGCGGCACAGGTAAGCGTCGCCGGTTTCCTCGGCCACGAAACTCTTTGGTTTGAAGCCCGTTCCTGCATGAGAACCATCACAAAACGGTTGGTTTTTCGATTTGCCACAGGTACAGAAGTAATACTCCTCGCCTTCGGTTAGCTCGACCTTAACGGGTTTGTTATCCGCTATTACTGGATTCTTCATAGTTCGCTCACCTTTTCTTTTTTATGATTTGATGACTGAAGCGATGACTTGCTCACAAGAGTAAAGTAAAGGTGAGATACGCGGCGAATTCAATAAATAAGCCAGAGAAAACAAGCTGAATAGACAGTCTAAAAACAGAAATCTTACTGATTCAACACAAACAAAAATGGCCACCAAATCGGCAGCCATTGTGTTTTAAATCTGAGTCTAAGCTAAACGTGAAAGGTTAATCGAATAACTCGATGACCAGCTTGTTGTCTTTAATCACTAGATTAGGTTCCGATGACTTGATCAATGACTCTTGAACCTTGTTGCTGTCCAGTTTATAAACTGGCGACTGAGACAACGCAAAACCAATCATAGAAACGGCAGGCTTAAGTAGTTTGGCGACCTCAGGAGAAAGCTGTTTGTCTTTTTCTTCAAAGCGCTCTAAACGCAGTGATTTCAAATAAATCTCGCCGCTCTCTTTGTCATATTCGGGAATCGCGCTGAACTCTAAGTCTAAATCCAACCCCATATTAGGCATATTGAACACTTGAACTTTTGCATTGGTATTCGCCAACACGGACACGCGTTGTGCATCGGCTCGACCAATTTGCACTTCTAGATCATCCACAGCCACTTGTGCGTACATCACACTTTGCACACCAACCTCTTGTTCTAGCATCACTGAGTCTTCAAGGTACTTCGTCATTTCTTGCTCGGTAATGCTGTAGCTAACACAACCACTGAGCATCAGGGCTGTCACAGCTATAATCAAACGGTTCATTAACTTTGTTGTCATTGGAGATAGGCTCTTATTTTTTAAATGCATGGAACGGATGTTACCTCGAGATGATACTGTAAATTGGTTGTCACAATAACAGTGTCGGATAACTGGGCAGAATGATCCACCTAAATGGTGATGTCGTATCAATGAGAATTGACGAAAATAGTAAGGAAAACAATGACTGCATTAACGATATTTTACGATGGAACCTGTCCACTTTGTGCAAAAGAGATGGCAGCACTGACTAAGTCTGATTCCAAAGATCAGATCCAGACCGTCGATATCTACAGTGAAGCGTTTTCAAACTACCCGCAAATAGATGCCGAGGCAGCCAATACAATCTTGCATGCACTGGACGAAAACGGAAAGCTGCTGCTCGGTTTAGACGTGACTTACCAAGCGTGGAAGCTAGTAGGAAAGGGTTGGCTGTATGCCCCGTTACGTTGGGCGATTTTTAAGCCAATGGCAGATTGGTGTTATCTACGGTTTGCCAAAAATCGATATAAGATTTCGTTTTGGCTAACCGGAAAATCACGTTGCAACGGTAACAGCTGCACAAAATAGTGTTGAGTTAAGACATGCCGCTGGCGACTTTGTAGTAAACGATGCCAAATAGGGCTGCGAACACCAATACCGTAACGGCCACTTTCAACCAAATAAATTTCATGCTTTGTCCTTTTAATTCTGTTTACTGTTCCACGCGACAAGTTAGCACAACAAAACATACGGTTGTGTAATGATTGATAGAACTTTGTAGTGAGTCTTGATAACTAAGTGAGAACCTTTATGTCGGCAAAAGAAAGAAATCTACCTACCCATCGTATTTCAAGATTCAGTAAGTTCGTCTCGCTGGCAACAAGGGTCGCGGGTAATGTGCTAACGGAAGGCACCAAGCAAATAGCACAAGGCAACAGGCCCAAAGCAAAAGACTTACTGCTAACGCCACAAAACATTGCTCGTCTAACCGATCAACTCGCACACCTGCGCGGTGCAGCAATGAAACTGGGGCAGATGCTATCAATGGATGCAGGCGATATCTTAGAACCTGAATTAGCCGATATTCTTTCTCGCCTGCGCTCAGACGCAGATCCTCTGCCAACAAAGCAACTCAACCAAGTGTTAGAAAGCTCACTCGGCATCAACTGGAAAGCAGAATTTCTTTCCTTCAACTTTAAACCGATCGCCAGTGCGTCCATCGGACAAGTTCACCAAGCCTACAGTGATGCGGGAGACAAACTTGCCATCAAAGTCCAATACCCAGGCATTCGAAAAAGCATCGACAGTGATGTGGACAACGTTGGTACATTGCTCAATATTGTTGGGTTGATACCAAAGTCAGTCGATTACAAAGGCTTGTTAGAAGAGGCGAAAAAACAACTACATGATGAAGCCGACTATGCTCGCGAGGCTGACTACGCGACTCGTTACTATCATGCGCTTAAAGAGCACTCTCACTTCGTCGTACCTAAGATTCATACGCAAATCTCATCAGAATCGGTGCTCGCCATGGACTTCATTGAGGGCATCTCGATAGAGCAAATTGAAGGTTATGATCAAAGTACTCGAGATTTTGTGATGCACAGCTTGCTCGAGTTAATGTTCAAAGAGCTGTTTGACTTCAAGATAGTGCAAACCGATCCCAACTTCGCCAACTATCTTTACGTTGAAAACAAGCGACAGATTGGGCTTTTAGACTTTGGAGCAACCCGAGAATACAGCGGCCGCTTCAGTGATGGCTATCGTTTGGCTTTTACCTCTGTGATTACTCACGATGAACAAGGACTCAACAAGGCGTTAGAGCAGATTGGATTTTTTAGCGAGACCATCCTCCCAGACCAGCGCCGAGCGATTCTCAACTTAGTGAAAATGGCCTGTGAACCCATGCTTGTCGATGAAGATTACGACTTCAAAGCCAGTGGTTTAGCACAAAGGCTTCGTGAAGCTGGAACCATACTCAGCATGGAACAAGAGTATTGGCACACGCCACCAGCAGACGCTCTATTCCTCCACCGAAAGATTGGAGGCATGTACCTGCTGGCATCTCGCCTTGGAGCCAAGGTGAATATCAGGCGCTTGGTGGCGCCCTATTTGCTAAGCGACAGCTGATACTTAACTGATAGCTGATACTGAAGCAATTCTGGTCTTTAAAGTGATCATTTTAAGTCGTTGAACAGTAATAACAGTTACGCCAACTAAAATGAGTCAGACTTATGAAACATTCACTGCTGTGCTCCACCGCCCTAATCGCGAGCCTAACAAGTTCATTCGCTTTTTCAGCTAGCTGCCCTGAGATACTCTACGGCAAACAAAGGCTGTTAAATTCAAACGAAGAAATTGAGCTGTGTGAAGAGTTTCATGGTAAGACTTTATTGATCGTGAACACGGCAAGTCAGTGCGGTTTCACTCCGCAGTTTGAGCAACTCGAGCAACTTCATCAAACCTACAAAGACCAAGGCTTCACGGTTATCGGTTTCCCAAGTAATGATTTTCGCCAAGACAAGGGAAGCGAAGAGAAGACGGCAAAGGTTTGTTACCTAGACTATGGCGTGACCTTCCCAATGATGGCGCGAGCTTCACTGTCTGGTAGCAACGCCAACCCCGTGTTTACAGAGATACAACAGCAAGCGGGCGTAACGCCTAAATGGAACTTTTACAAATTCTTGATCAGTAAAGAAGGTAAAGTCGTCGCCACCTTCCCTAGCTCCACATCTCCAGTGAGTGCCACGCTCAAAAACGCGATTGAGCAGCAGTTATGAAGGCGGATTACATGGCAACAACTCAAACCCGTAACACCATGGCCAAACTGGGGTACATGGGGTTAATTCCGTTTTTATTCGGTCTTCTCCTTTCGCTCACCGACAGCCAATTTATGGGGATAAGCGGTGAAACGCTGTTCATCACCTACAGCGTGGCAATTTTGAGTTTTCTTTCAGGGATCTTGTGGGCAAATGGCATCGAAAACTTTGAAAGCCAATCAAGTAACAAAGCACTGCTAATAAGCAACGCGATTGTGCTCATCGCTTGGCTGGCAGTATTGCTTGGCGAACAAAAAGAGCTAGTGACAACTCTGATTCTCATCTTTGGTTATATTGCGGTTTGGCGAGCTGAAAGGACGATGAGAGAAGAGAACCAGAGCCAAGGTCCTGATGGCTACTTTGATATGAGGACTCGGCTGACCTCTAGTGTCGTGTTAATGCACGGTATCGTGATGCTAACCTAGAGCTACGAGATTGTCTTTGAAATGTGAGCCTTTGATTTAGTTAAGCGCCTTTGTTAAAAACCGTTAGCAACAATCTAGATGATGAGCTTCATCACTAACCTCGGCTCATCATCACCAAAGTAGTTGTCTTCTTGCTTGATGGTAACGAACCCCATCGATGCATAAAGCCCACGAGCCGATGTGTTATTTGGGTCTACAGTGAGCAAAAGCCTAGCATCTCGAGGCAACTGCTCAATCGCCTGTTGCATCAGTTTCCGGCCAACTCCCATGCCACGATAATTCTGGTCTACAGCCAATGATAGGACCCAAAACTCATTCTGCTTGTCTGTGGTTGTCGTTAAGGCATAGCCAGCAATCTTTGAGTCTTGCTTAGCAACCAATAAACCTTTTCCCCAGCAATCAAAGGCCTGACGAAAGAAAAACAGCGGATAGGCGTGAGCGCCAAACAAAGCATGTTCAAGCTGGTAGATATCAGCCAGTTCTTGTTTTTCCGCACAAACAACATTCATAGATAGACCTCATTTAAACCGAACCTCAAGTTTAAACATGCAAACTAAAGGTGCTATTAATAATATATCAACAGCCTAAAGGCTTACGAACTACCTTAACGAAGATGCCACTTAACTAACGCCTGAGGAGTAGATTAGGTTACTTATGTTTTACTGTCGAATAACCAACAAATTTGCGCCAGATAACGCAAGAAAAACCGAGCACGCTTTGTTGAAACGTTTTGCCATTTGTGGCTTAGAGAACCAGTTTCTGAGGTATAAGCCAAATGCCGCGTAGATCGATATCGCGAGCATTTCTAACACTAGAAAGGTGCTACCTAAAACAAAGAATTGAGTATTTACGTTCGCTGAAACATCGACAAATTGAGGAAGGAATGCAGTGAAAATGAGTATCGCTTTTGGATTGCCAGCAGCGAGTGCAAATTCTTGTTTAAACAGACCAAACCAATTCTTATTTCGTTCGATATCCACGACCGGACTGGCGTGTGAGCGCCATAGGTTGAACGCGATCCACAACAGATACATCGCGCCAAATAGTTTGATCAGGAAAAACAGCGTTTCAGAAGTATAAAGCACAACCGCTAAGCCAGATGCAGCCAAAGCAATCATGCCAGAAAAAGCGAGGATTCTTCCTAGGCCTGCGACAAAGGCGGCCTGAAATCCGTAACAACGGGCGTTGTTCATTGATAACAAATTGTTTGGGCCCGGAGTCATGTTGAGCGCAAAACAAGCGGGGATAAACAGCAGTAACTTCCAGATTTCCATTGGTGCTTCCTAATTGCCAAATGCCGTGATTATAAAATCCTTAAACAATGTCTTATCGTTTATAACAGCATTTCATATCTTTTGTAACTGCATAAAAAATAAGCACCAAATCTATACAGTAAATTTTCAATCAGTTCTCAAAAAACTGTTCGTACTCGGGTGTCGCTAGATTTTCGGCGACACCAATCTCACCGACGAAATAGATAGCGCTCGCAATTGTATCTATCGTTGGGTTTGATTCTCGCTCTGGGAAGTCGCCAACAGCAGGAACAGATTTTGGCGCAGACACCGAACTACAAACAAGGCTATTACATACCCTGTTTTGATTTTCTAAGGAGATAGCTTCAGGAACGTCAAAGTGCTGAGTGAGTACGTCGTGGTTAGACAATTCAGACGAAGCGTACGATAAGGTTGAGAATAGAGCTGAGAGCACAATCCACTTGTTCATGTATCTTTCCATTGATGGCATTCATTGAATTTATAAAAACTATCGGATCTCACACATTATGAACAGTGTTTTATTTTAATTTGCGTGAGACTGCTTACCCAGCATCAACTTGTCGAGCAGAGCTTGCGGGACAACGATCACTGAGTATTTAACAAAGGCCACCAGCGCGATTACACCAACAGCCGATCCAAGAATAAAGTCATGAACATCAACCAGCACCAAGCCAAGAACTCGATCACTAATGATGGCAAGTATGGCGATACTCAGCGCTGTCATCCATTTACGATGCTCGTAAGGCAAGTACTCCATTTTTTGGCTCACGATATAGAGCAGTGACAGTCTCACGGCATAAGTGCCACAAAGCACCACCACAACGCCCCACACTCCATAAATCGGTGTCACAACAAAATAACCAATCGCAGCTAGAATCGCACACCCGCCTTGTATCCACATTTGCGATTGGCTTGAGTGACCGCTGAAACAGCCAAGGTTAAGGTAATCCCCAGCGTTCTTAATCACACCAATCGCCAAGAGTGCCACGACAATCGTGCCTGCATATTGATAACTGCTTGGCAAAATCAAAGTAATAAAACCAGGTACAGTAAGGATCATCAAACAACCGAATACAATGGCCAGATTAACACCGACTAACGCCCTATCGGCACACATCTTACTGCCACCCGGCTGTTGAAGCATCGCCACACGGTTTGGAAACCACCAAAGCGCGTAAGGCTGCAACAACAGACCAAGAATCAACGCGAACTTTCCGCTAACCGCATAAATCGCGAGTTCTTCGACACCGACGAAGCTTGCCATTACCCAGCGGTCGAGCCCCATGATCATATACATTGATGCACCGCCAACCAGAACGGGCAGTCCGAATTTTAAGATCTTCGCCGAGTATTTGAAGCAACCAAAAGATCCCATCTCTTGCCATTGATAACGCACTAAACAAACCATTAGCAACACACTGGATACCGCAGCTGAAATCAACACGCCATCTATACCGTATCCAGCCTCAAGCAAAACAAAAGTCATGATGGCTTGAACACCGGCTTTCAACACATTGAGCATGCAAAAACGTTTCGCCATCGCGTTCATACGCATCAGCGTTAGCGGGATAGAAATCGCCCCATCGAGCATGGTAGGAATAAGCAGAAGCAGTATCTGGTAAGGCTGGAATTCAACTGGCAACATTAAGATTAACAACGGCATACTGAGGGCAATCAAGGCGCCCCCAAGCACGCACACCAGCACGCTCAATGTGAAGCAGTTCGAGACGAGCTTTTGCTTTTCATCACCTTCGGCGACACCCACATAACGATACATGGCATCGACAATACCGAAGCTGAACAATATCGTCCCAATGTCTGCCAGCAAGACAATGGCTTCTAAGGAACCATACTCTGCCAACGTCATATTGTGCGTAATGTACGGGATCATCACCAATGAAATCCCTTTCATCATTAATATACCGATGGCGTAGTAAGCCGACTGCTTTAAAGAACCCATAGTCGTCACCTTTTCCTTACCAAGCTGGCTTTAGGAAACTTTTACAGTCTCCAATTAGGTGTCGCAATGTGCGTTTTTGAGGTGACATGACCAAAGAACGGAAACTGTAGGCAATAGCCTGTCTATTCTGTTGTAAACCTCGATAATAGTCAGCATAACCTTCCAGTATTCTCGCCTTTGCGATTTTGAAGCTAGAAGTGGGTAGATTCCATCGTTGACTGTCATTTTGGTAATGTTGAAGAATAGTCTCTATAGACTGCAAATTTCTCAATTTAAGACTTTCAGTTTGGGTAACAGAGCTCGCTCTCATCAAGTAGCCAACCTGCACCGAGTTCAACACACCGATCTGATGGTTTTCACTCATTCGAAGCCACAGTTCCCAATCTTCCCCATACTTGATGTCAGCATTGAAACTGTCTGTTTGAGAAAACACATCCGCTTTCACCATGACCGTTGATGTTCCAATCACGTTATTTTCTATGATGAACTCCAACGGGTTCTCGATATTGATGAACAGCTCATCTTGATCTTGAAACTGCGACCAGTAACTAAAGCAGTCGACTATTACTTGGTAATCTTCAGTAAGATGCTCGTAGTTAGTAAAGCTCATCGCGAGATCAGGGTAACGTTGATGAAATTCGAGTTGGCGCTCAATTTTTTCAGGAAACCAGAAATCGTCTGCGTCTAAAAAAGCGATGTATTCACCGGTCGCCTTGTCAATCCCTAGGTTTCTCGCTTGAGGCGCACCAACACCCAATGTGGACAACGTAATAATGCGTTCATCGTCTATAGAAGCAAGATACGTCGACGTTCCATCGTTACTGTTATCGTCAATGACAATCAGCTCAACATCTTGATGAGTCTGCTTTAGTACACTGCCAATCGCTTTCGGCAGGTAATCCAAACAATTGTAGGTAGGAATAACAACACTTACTTTAGCCATAATGACGCCCTCAGATTTATACGTTATATGGCTGACGTTGCATGTTCTATGCCGAGAGTGTCTTGCTATGAAATCACCTCTATATCAGTCACCTACGCGTCCATTCTCAAAATGACGACCAAACACAGATGTTCAAAAAAACTGCAACTCCAATTTGATTATCAATTTGAGAAAACGAGCTACCTCTTAAGGGGTAACCTTCGAAAAGCAATCAGAAAGCCCTCCAAAGCTACGATTCGATCTTGGTTCGTATCTTGCTTTATTGGTTATTACCTTGGCTTGATAGCTTTAGTCATATGGATTTGAGGAGTAAGGAATGAAGAAAGTAGCATTTGTGGCGCCAACCTACCCAGTACTCAGTGAGACCTTCATTCAAACAGAAGTCGACTCTGTGAAAGCGTGTGGGCACGATGTTTGTGTAATGACGTTCAAAATTGAAAACAGTGAAAAACAGTTCGACTACGACATTGTCGAAATAGGTAAAAATGTTCGGAAGGGTAAAGTCGCCAGCATTAACTGGATAGGTTTCATCAAGGCTGTCTCATTTATTTCTAAGCAAACCAGCATGCCGAAAAAGTCACTGTTCGCTTATGGGTTTAAATTAGCGCTGCAACTCGCGGAAAACGACGTCGAACACGTACATGCGCATTTCTGTCAGCACACCACAGCTCACGCCATCGTCGCGGCAAAGCTGCTGAATATCACCTGTTCGTTCGTTGCTCATGGTCATGATGTTTACGAGTTCGCTTATGACATTGAACATAAAATCTCATCGAGTGATTTTGTGGTTGCAGTGTGTAAAGACATGCTTGCTGACTTCAATACCATGGCGAAAGGAAACATTAAGCTCCTGCATTGCGGAGTTAATACCAAACAGTTCCAACTCAACCCAAAAACCGAAACGAAGCAACTTCGCTTTATTTTCCTTGGCCGATTAGTGGAGCAAAAAGGTATCCACCATCTTATTGATGCATTGGCGCCGATTGCCGAACCTCTCGACATTCATCTCGATATCATCGGTACTGGCGATTTAGAGCAACAATTAAAGTTACAGGTCAAAGAGCAAGGGCTCACTCGAAACGTGACCTTTCTTGGCGCTAAGCCTCATGAATGGGTGAAAGAGAAACTATCGAATTATGACAGCCTAATCGCGCCCTTCTGTTTTTCCGAAACCGGATGTGTGGATACAGGGCCTCTGGTTTTAAAAGAAGCGATGGCTGTGGGAACGCCAGTCATTACCACCAACATCATGGGATGCAAAGAGATCGTCTCACCAGAGACAGGTTTTGTGGTTAACGAAAAAAACGTGGAAGAATTAAGAGAAGCGATTGAGCGTTTCGCGCAGCTGAGCAGTAACGATAAAACATCGATGAGTTTAAAGGCACGTGAGAGAGTGAAAGACAGTTTTAATTCGATCAAACAAGCTCAGCAATTATCTCGTTGGATAGAGAACCCTGCTCAATAAGGATGAACTCAGGCAGTAAGCATCGCAAGGGCTGCTGCGTCTCACAAGAACGACTATGCACCATAAGAAAACGGAGCACCACAAAAACAAAAGAGCGCTACATCAATTTGAAATGTAACGCTCAACTTAGCACTGCCCAATGATCGCGACTTATGCTTTCAGTAGCTTTTCATTAAGAAGCCTAACTAGCCTGCTCGCAGTGCCAAAATAGACTCAATATCGTCGATGTCACGATATTGAGCGAGTTGTTGCTCTTTCGATGAAATAGCCACAATCGACATTCTATCGGCCAATTCGTTACCTTCAATACCAACGTGACCGTTCACATGGTAGATGGTAATTTTTGAAGCCAGTTCTTGGTAGAGCGCATACGCAGGCTTAATAATATCGAGGTTTTTGATCTCGCCGCCCGACTTAGTCCAGCCCTTTTTCTCCCAACCCGTTGCCCACTTAGTAATACAATCAATTGAGTACTTAGAATCACAATAGATCGCAACAGAGAGGCCCGCGTTTAACTTCTCTTTCGCGAGAATAAACGCTTGCTTAAGCCCATGTAATTCGGCGGTATTGTTGGTACCAACAGGTTGATACAAGCCATACCACAATTCGGTTAATTGGTTGTTTTGGTATACCGCTAACCCCGTCCCTGCTTCACCAGGGTTTGGTTCACACGCACCATCGGTAAAGATCTTGATATCAAAAGGCATATCTGTGATTTGCTGCTCCGAAAGAGGCGGCACCTTAGCTTTCGTCGCCTTACCCGCAGAGTTTGGCTTTGTCGCTGTAGAACCTGACGCAGACGACGTTTTACCACCGAAAGCAGACTCAGCCTCGCCTAGTGTTGGGAACGATTTATATCTCGCACCAGCGAAACCATCGACTTGGGATTTACACTCGTTCCAAGTGGTAAAAATACCCGGTGTGCGACCTTTCCAAACCACATAATATTTCTTAGCCAAACTAACTCCTTACCAAAACCTAAACACACAAACAGTGAATCAGTACATTAGATGCCACCACGCTATACGTTGCAAGGTCTATCACTCTAAAACAGGTCTAAAAAAGCTGCGTTCATAACTCACGATGCAATCAACTTCGTCTGCAAATTCAAACGCTTTAATACACTCAGCATCGTTCAACGATTTAATCCGATACTCTTCATAGGCAGCCAAACTTTCAAAGGTAAACAGCGCCAAGGCAATATTGTTCGCCCCTTCCGACGGTAAGAAATAACCATTGTGTTGGCCCCCGAATTTAGCGACCAGAGGAATCCACATTTTTGCGTATGCCTCAAACTCATTTACCTTTTTAGGATCAATCACATATCGAACATAACAAGTAATCATATTTATACAGCCCTTAAATAATAGGAGAAACACAAAGCCTAAGTTGACATTGAAGTTGAAGCTCACGAGAAAAGGTAATCAACCGCGACAAGGTTATAGAACAAAAACACCGCCATGCTAACGCCGATCGTTAGTAGCACATTGCCTGTTTTCCAAATCAATAAGCCAGTCACCACCGCGCCTATCAAGTATGGGTTTTCAAGGCTTGGCCAAAATGTTTGTTCAGGAGCAAATACAATTGGCCCCCAAATCGCAGTCAGCACCGCTGGGCTTGAATAGCGCAATAGGCGCCTTGCGGTTTGATTGAGTCGAAGCGGGATTGCAGGCTCAAGAAACAGATACCGACTAAAGAAAACAATCGCAGTCATGAGGAATATCGTTAACCAAATCATCTCTATTTCCCCTCCACGATTGTCTTGTTACCGTTGTTTCGCTCTTGGAACGATTCACTCAAAAAGCCCGCTAACATACCTGCAATCGCTGCAATCATTAGCCCGCCCTCAATATTGTTAACCGACATGGCAACCGAAGTGACCAATGAAACCACAACACACACAACGACGGGTAGAGTTCGGATTAATGGGAACACCAAAGCGATAAAGGTTGCTGCGACCGCGAAGTCGAGCCCAATTTCATTGAGTGAAGGAATTTGGCTTCCCGCGACAATGCCAACAAAGCTCGCAATATTCCAAACGAGATAAAAACCGCCGCCTACACCCGCAGCATACCAGCGATTAAATTCTTTCTGAGACTGCCCGCTACAAATCGCGAACAGCTCATCGGTGAGCCAAAATCCGAGTAATAGACGCCAACGCGCAGGAAGATGGCTGATTTTGTCACGCATCGATACGCTATACAGAAAGTGCCTTGAGGTGATGAACAGTGTGGTCAACAACATAGTGCCTAAACCAATACCCGCTTTAAACATACCTGCAGCAACAAGTTGTGCTGAGCCAGCAAACAAAATAGCCGACATCGCTTGCGCTTGAAGTTGATTCAATCCGGCATCTATCGCATATGAACCGGCTAGAATTCCCCAAGGGATTACCGCAATACTCAAAGGCATTCCCGCTAAAACGCCTTTCCATAACTGTGTTCGTCTATCCATTGTTTCACTGTCCATATCATTCTTTTCTCTCTTTACATTCGCTATTCAATGTAAGAAGAGTGGAGTCGGTTCGATTGTACAAACTTGCTCGATTTAAAGACTGAATTAACGTGTCCGATTTAGAGCATCTTGATGTATTGCCCCGGCGTGTAACCATTGGCTTTTTTGAAGTGTCGATGAAAATGGCTTTGGTCGTGAAACCCACACTCTTGCGCGGTATCAGAAATGGTATGTCCTTGTTTCAATAACTTACGCGAAAGCCTTAACCTAGATTGGATTTGATACGCATGTGGCGGAAGACCAAACTCTTTTTGAAAAGAACGCACTAAGTGAAACGGGCTCAATGCCGCTAACTTAGATAGTTCGTCTAGGGAAACATCGGCTTGTGGAAAATCATCTAAGAACTCTTTAACCAGAACGAGCTGACGCTGAGTTTTACCATCGAGTTGAGGGTTAAGCGGCGATTTTCCATGTCGGCTAATCAGCTTAACCAGCATCCCGTACATCAAGGTCTCTCTTAACAGGCGATTGTCGGATTCATCGATCGTGTTAAAGACCAGCCTCAATTGATTGGCGAGTTCAGGATCTTCAACAACCGCTCTTGGGAAGTAAGGCGCGCCGTAATTGGGTAGGTTTAGCTCTTGAGTGATCTTGGCAAGTTGATCTGGGAGTGGATACATGGCTCGATACGCCCAACCGCCTTCAGTGGCAGAGTGACCGCTATGGACTTCGTCGGCATTGACCAGAATAATCGCATTTTGTGGCGCAATATGATGTCCGCCCGTTCGATAGAAACGCTGAGCGCCCTGCTCGATGACTCCCAGCGTATAGCCCTCGTGGCTGTGGCGCGAGAAGTTCTGCTTTTCGTA
Organism: Vibrio sp. 10N.261.55.A10; assembly: GCF_041470825.1. Lineage (NCBI taxonomy): Bacteria > Pseudomonadati > Pseudomonadota > Gammaproteobacteria > Vibrionales > Vibrionaceae > Vibrio > Vibrio sp. 10N.261.55.A10. The sequence continues at coordinate 33,081 of NZ_JBFRNC010000029.1, forward strand.
TTCAGCATTAAGAATTTCAAGGCCGCCGAGCTCTTCGGTTATCTTATATTCGGCCTTCTCTTTAGAGCGTTTCTTGTTCTCCATAACAATTCCCAAGCCTGTTGATTATCGAGCGACTTATCAGTCTACTCTATAGTCTCTTTCAGCTTTTGTACAAAATTGCGCTTTTGTTTGTTAATACCGTTTTTGTCGTTGGCTTAATAACGCTTTCTAACTGGGAGGAAAGTCTTGGTCTATAACTAGTTGGCAAAAAATTGACAATAATCTAATCATACACGCCAATACTGTCTTCAAATCATCAGCAATAGACCTGATACACCATGAAAAATACGCTAATCCTTTTCTTTTTCCTGAGCCTAACAGGATGTACTCATAACCAATCAAAAGCACTGAGCATGAACTCCTCGTCGGTTAACACATACCCACAATCGATGTCGAACCTGCAACTGTGCGACACCTTGTATTACGGGCGCTCAAGTAACCAGACACTCGCAGCAATTGGCAGTGAATTCAATCGAAGAGGGTTATCCAAGAGTTGGTGTGACACCGAAACCAACAAGCTTTATCTAACAAAGACAATTGATTGGGTTGCTGACCAAGTAGAAGACAAAGAAGATTCAGAGGAAGATGCGTCGGCAGTGGTGTTGCCTGCGAATTAGAACGGGTTAGCAATGTTGTTTGCTTATTAGCCGAGCTACCTAGTCAGGACTAGCCGAACTTACTTTATTGTTCAGGCACATCATTGATATGTTGTGACACACGAACTAGCTTACTGGTTTTAAAACCCATGCTCTGCGCCCGTTCAATCAGCGAGTCTAAGTCTTGTTTGGTGAACTCTGCAGTGCGATACAAGATCTGTAAGGTATTTTTGGTAGGACCCACCAACAAAGCCTGAGTGTAATCTTCATTCAAGAAAATTACCTTTCTCTGCTTCTCATAAGGGCTATTCGCTTCGACTGAAAACCACGCTTCGGTTTGAGAGCCCTTAAATGTTGCGGCTTGTTCTTTGGTCTTCCACTCATTCTTTTTCGCGTTATAGCCTCGAGTTGTCAGCTTAAGATTACCGTCAGATTCAAATAAAAAGCTAAACGACAAAGAACCGAGCTTTGATTGCAATGGATGCGGGATAAAACAAGCGGAATACCATGTACCAGCGAAGCGTTCGGCATCAAAGTCAGAGGCGGGGATTTTAGACGTAGGTTTACTGCCACGAAACGTAAACAACAGCTTAATCATTAGCATCGCTAATATTTTGTATGTCATGTCACTTACTCTTTATTCGATTGTTATTAGACCCACACCTTCGATCGCATAATCAGTCGACGAATTGGTCTGTTTTTACAAGCTTAGCCAACAAGGTCTGTAACTGCTTGGATTCGTCTTCACTCAACGCACTCTGAAACTGCTCGCTGATACTATCGACCATAGGCTCACAATATTCGGCAAGCTTCTTGCCCTCTTCCGTTAAAGAAAGAAGTTTTACCTTTTTGTTCGTTTCACTCTTGCTGGCCTCAATAAGGTTCAGCTTAATCGCGTTATCAACCAAACGCTTGGTCACAGAGCGATTTCGAAGCAAGTAATTGGTTAACTCTTGCTGAGTGATTTTGCCATGCTTATCTAACACTCGAAGCGCACCAAACATCTCTAGAGAAATGCCCGAAGTGGTGCCCATCTCAGCGGTGACTTGAGCTCGAAACTGTTTGTAAGCAAAGCCCATTAAGAACATAGGATTGCTGTCGAGTGCATCAATTCCGGTGATGGATAATGCTGGTTGATTTTCCATATATAATTCCTTGGCAGACCACTAATAATACCAACACGATGGACATTAACTCTGCACGAAAGTAGGTATCTTGCAAACCAAGATCGGTTGCTGAAACATAGAGTTGCAATGGTAGCATAGTTCCTAACATCGCTTCAGTATGCATACCTCGCACGCCACCACGACTGCCGCTGATCCAAATTGCTATCATGGTCACCAAGCTTGTTAGTCCAATGATATACACCCAATTATAGGAGTGTTGCCCCGCTAACAAGGTTACGAAGACCAACGCCAATGCACAACCACCAACGTGGGCTTGTAAACAGTTTTTCACCACCATTTGATAGTTCATGCGTTCACTTTGCGCAGCCGCAATAATCACAGGCATCATACAGAACGTCGCGGCAATCAAATCGACCATCATCAAAAATGCTAAACCAACTCCAAGCATGACCACATATATCACTCGCTGCTGGTACGTCACAGGAACACTTTGCATTGGCAGCGGCGACATCGCTTTGGGCGGCTTTAAGAACAGCATCACAAATCTCACCACAACCATGGTCGTCACCATGCTCACTGCTATATCGCGAACCCAGTCCGTCATCGGCATTGGGCCATGTTGTGCAAACACAATCACCAAAAACCAATTGAGCAATGGGATGTAGATTTTCCCAAGTTTGGCAGGCGTGTCGGCCCACCTTCTTGCTAAATCAAATACCCATAAACTGATCCCCCAAACCACTGCCGGGTGTGAGGCAAATAACTGATCGACAAGCAGAGCCACACAAGCGACACCCAAGATAGGGAGAAACGCTTTGAGCATACCTCTCACTGAGTAGTCGTTAATCTTGGTCGCCGCCATTACCGGATAAAGAGCGAGGTACGCCGCAACACCTAGCTGTAGCCAAAGTTGAGCCAACATACCCAAAGACACGATAGCGCTGATCCAAGCTACTTCAGACCAGTTAATCGGGCCTCGAACTTCGTTATTCATAATCTGCCTCTTAGGTCGTAAATCGTTATTTCGTCAGTGGGTAGTCAGTTAGTCGATGATTGAAGAGCACAGTTAAACTAGGTAACGAATGCGAGCTAGCACTTCCATCCATGCACTTCCGATCACATCCCAAAACGTCGCTTCAGGCACCACCATCACGCTCACTTTAGAGCCTGAGAACAATGAGTGATCAAGTGACGGCAACGTTACTTGTGTACGCACTTTTTGTTGGTCTCGAATCCAGCGATCATCATTCACGACTTTCGCGAGGCCGCTGTTGTCGCTGCTCGCATCATAGATAGCCAGTTCACGACCTTGAATATTTCCCTCAAACACCTCACCAGGCATTGCATCAAACACCAAACGAACGGTTGTTCCCGCAGTCAGATTTGCACTGCCCTTTTCGTTGAAGTCTGCGTTAATCCAAGCATGCTGGCGATCAACCAAAAACAAAACGGGGCTGCCAGCGCCAACATAGGTTCCTGAGTTAAGGTTGAGATTGCTGATTACGCCATCAACAGGCGCGACGATTGTCGTTTTGTCCAAATCCAATTGCGCCAGTTCAACGCGAGTTCGAGCAACAGCCAAAGCACCGTTGTCGCTGCTTTTCTCAAGCTCAGCTTTTATCTGCTCAATATCGGCTTGCGCAGCTTCGACGGCTTGCTGTCTTACAATCGTGTCCGATCGGCTATCGTCTAGCGTTTCTTGGCTAACAAGTTTTCTCGAAATCAATTGCTGGTTACGCTTCAATTTTCTCTCGGCATTCAGAGCTTCGTGTTGGCGCTGACGTAACGTCGCTTCCGCGCCATGCAAGTGCTGCTTGTTTGCTTCATAGCTTTGCTCTGCTTCAACCAAAGCCGCTTCAGCCTGAGTTAACGCCAATTCAAAACGAGTTGGATCTAAGCGAACTAGCAGTTCCCCTTTTTTTACATCCTGACCATTCTTAACAGCCAACTCCACCACTGGCGCCGACACTTCTGCAGCAATACGGCTGGTTGGAATGTGCAATTGAGCTTGAGTTGTGAACGGCGCAAGGTTGTCACTTGCCACCAAGAAAAGAGCAAACAAGGCACTGGTGCCAAGTGTTAGATAGAGCATCCATTGATACGCTTTATTAGCCATAATGTTTCACCTACAACAAAATAATGCGCTCATTGTATTGATTTTTGTTTCAGATGCAACATAAATCAAAGGTGAGTATCTTAAAGATCTTGCGAGAAGTACAGCAAGCTACTGTTTATGAAAGATATAAATAGAAATTTAGATAAGAAAAAGTCGTGTAGTTAGTTTGGGAAGCAAGAGTTCCAGAAGTTATCTAATGCCTTTGCTCACAATGATATGCATTAACATTGATATTATTTAACATTTGATTAACCAACTTATCCATTAAAACTATAAGGAAATAAAAATGAAGTGGATATTTGTTGTATTCGTCAGTGTTTTCTCAGTATTTACTTACGCAAAAGATTGGAAGCAAATCCGATTTACGGTGGAAGGAGCATACCCACCATTCAGCTGGACAACGCAAGATGGTGAATTAGAGGGGTTTGAAGTCGATTTAGCCAACGCCTTGTGTGTCGAATTAGAAGTAAAATGTATCATCTCAAAAACTGACTGGGACGGGATTATCCCTTCGCTTTTAAGCCGTAAAAACGATGCAATTATAGCGGCTATGACAATTACCGAAGAACGTGAAAAGAAAGTTAACTTCACGATGCCTTACGCTAAAGTTCCCACTCGTTTTGTCATGGAAAAAGGGCGTGAAATCAATATGGATGACGGCAGCTTAAATGAACTAACAATTGGAGTTCAGCGCACTACCATTGGTGACAAATACCTTTCCGAGATCTACCCAAATGTAGATATCAAGCGTTATGGATCATTCGACGAAGCCTTTACCGATTTACTCAACGGGCGCCTAGATAGCGTGTTTGGTGGTTCTATGGGACTCAATACGGGCTTTCTTGAAACGGAGCAAGGTAAGGACTACCACTTTACGGGTCCTAAATTTACAGAAGAAAAATGGTTCGGGCGTGGTTTTGGTGTCGCGGTACGAAAACAAGATAATGAACTCAAAGATCTTATTGATGACGGTATCCAGCGCTTGATCGACAATGGTCAGCATCAAAAAATCGCAAGTAAGTATTTTTCATACAGCATTTACGAATAGTTTGGTATGCAGTGTGGACTAAACTAATTGCGAACTGTGTTCACTTTAGAAAGCATCAGATAGCAAAAAGCCGCTCATAAAGAGCGGCTTTTTTAAGGTGATGCTTGCAACATAAGTCTTCATAACGCAAACCAATTATCAAAGAGTTAAAGTACAATTTGCAACATAAGTTCGCATAACATTGCATCGAAAGTCTGCAAATTTGAACAACGACTAAGATTCAACGTAGTAAATTTACTACGCTCCAATTAATCCTCTAGACAGAATCGCTTGGTGATCACAAGAGATGAGTTAATGCGCTAAGAAGCTTCTGTCGGATAGGCGGCACCTGTTACCAGGTGCCTCCCTCCTCAGAACCGTACGTGCAACTTTCACTGCATACGGCTCAAGCCTCCACAAAGGCACCGTTAAGCACCCAGTAACAAAATTACCTTTGCGATACACACTCAAAGCTTTAAAACTGACCCAATGACCACTTGATGAATAAGAAACCACGGTTCGTTGTCAGAAGACGCACTAATTTCATTCGAAATCATCATTTGCTTTTCTTCTTTAATAAAGTTCTTCAAGCTATCTCGCAACGGGAGACCAGTTAGAAGTCAGCTCGCTTTCGCGCCAGATATAAACCTGTATCTACTTCATTACAAAGTAGCATTCGCTTTTTCTAACCTCCTTTACCTGCATACCTATCGGCAACCTTCACAGGCTGCTTTCCCATAGGGAGATATACAGGCTTACCCTGTTCCGTATGTCGCGTAAAATGTCAACTTAGATGCCCACAATGGTGCGGAGAGTGCAATGACCACGAAAGAGTAATGTCCAATCTCTTTCCGACTCTCGTTGCCTTTTGGCTACAGCGTATTAACCACTTCCGCTGCTTCATCATATAACGCGCCTTAAATGGATTCACATTACATTCATCATATTGACCCCCTAGCACTCACCCAACTTGTGGTTGTCAGGAGAAACGTCCTCTCACGATTCCGTTCCCGCTCAGTTTAACGACCAAGCTTCGTTACATTGTCAGAGCCGCTGCTTTATTCAGGCTCTTAGGGGCATCTGGTGGTACAGATGGTTCACTCTTCGTGGTGAACAACGCTTCATACGACTTCAGGTCGCACGGACATTTCTGAGTTAGCACTTTTGCTAAATTAGGGAAAGACGAATTAACTGAAGTATGGCAAACGCTGGTTTAGCTTGTCTCTAGAACAATTATTGGCGACCATAGCTAGTTATCCAACGGCCATTCACGAGTTTCAATCAACCCTTGCTCAAGCAAGTTGTCGCGAAGCTGGTGAATCCTGACTTTTAGCTCATCACGTATTAATCGAATCGCTGGAGAGATCAACTGACGACTCGGTAATATCAGCCACATTTCGGTCAGTGGTATATCGCTATTAACTAATATCCTCTCTAATCGGCCCGCGAGTAAATCTTCACCGACATCAATAGCGGATTTCTTCGCTATCCCCACCCCATCAATACACCACCGACGAACAATATCACCATCATTCACAGCTCGATCACTGTTCATTTTTATTCTGTATTTTTGATCACCATGATAAAGATCCCAACCGTCGTGCACGACTTCGTACAGTTTGTAGAGCAAGGCTTTATGTTGATATAAATCATCAGGAACCAAAGGTCGACCATGATTTTCAATATAATCAGGAGAAGCGCATAGAACATGAGGGATATCGCAGATCTTAAATCCATACAAGTTGGATTCTTGCGCGGCACCTTTAGTCATAGCTCGTAACGCCACATCGACCCCATCGCGGTAAAAATCGGTTCGGCTATCACTCACATGGAGCCTCAATGACAGGTCTTGATGCTTGTCCATTACATCATTAAGCAAAACGCGCATCAGGTTGCGCCCCATCTCAGAAGACACCGCGATACGAACTTCCCCACTGATGGATTGCTGCTCTTCATTGACCAACACCTGCCCTTGTTGCAACAAATCCAATGCTTGTTGGCACAAAGGTAGATACCGCTCACCCTCTGGGGTCATGCGCATCTTTCGCGTCGTTCGAACAAATAACTCGGCTCCTAACTCTTGCTCTATCCGTTTTAATGACACACTTGCAGCAGAAGAGCTCATATCAAGTTGATTCGCCGCGGCTGTAATCGATTGAAGCTCAGCAACTTTCAACAAAACCTGTAAATCTGAAATTTTCATCACTATACTCTTCACTACTCGAATGGTCAGTTTTATTATCCACGATTTAAGGAAAGTGTATTAAAGATTAGCCCGTTTATCGAATGAATAATTTTGAATATTATTAATCTCAAGCAAATACAGCAGAGACATTACTATGAAATCATTATTTAAAGCATCGACATTAGCACTAGCCGCAACGCTACTTACTACACCTTCTTTTGCCGATGAAGGTTCTTCAAAAGTTGTCGCGGTAAACGATATTGAGTGGGGTTATCTAAACCCTTTGCGCGGCGTACTTAGCCCGGGAGCTGCGGACCTTTGGGGTGACCGTACAACGGATACCGCAACAGGTATGTTGGTACGCTTTAACAAGGGTTTTGAGTCACCACCGCACATTCATAACATCACGTACCGCGGTGTGGTCATTGAAGGTCAAATGCATAATGACGATCCAACATCAGAAAAGATGTGGATGCCAACAGGCTCGTTCTGGACGCAACCAGCAGGTGAAGACCACACCACTGCCGCAAACGGTGAAACAAACCTAATCTACCTTGAGATTGATGCGGGTCCATATCTAGTTCAACCATCTGAAGAGAAGTTCGATAATGGCGAACGTCCTCTAAACTTGCATAAAGACAATATCGTGTGGCTAAACAGCAGTGATCTTCACGATATCAAAGTAGACGGTGTTCAATCAACGTATGTTTGGGGTAGCACTTCTGACATGGGTGGTTCAATGATCAAACTGCCTGCCGGCTTTGAAGGAAAAATCACCACGGACGCAAGTGAGTTCCGCGCCGTTGTGATTGCAGGCTCGATTGAGTACAACTCAAAAGAACAAAGCAGCAATCTTACTTTAAACCCGGGAAGCTACGTGGAATCTGAGGGCAAGTTCTCTCATAACATCACCAACACGGGGGACTCTGAGGCAACAATCTACATCCGTACTAACAGCAAGTACCAAGTGAAATAAGCCCTAGCTCGCTTTGTCCCTCGCCATCGGCTTAATCCCCCTTAAACCGGTGGCAATTTCCATCGACGCGCAAATCTGTGCAGCACAAGGGTTATGTACAATACAAAGGTTAATATATGAAACACATATTGTTCATCGCTTCTTTGATCATGGTGACATTCAGCTCTGCCTCTTTTGCAGCAAACCAAGTGCGCGATGAAAATACGGTAGAAATTGAGTGGCTTGATCTGATCCCAGAAAGCGAACGTGCACGCGTCAGCGATGAAACCCTTGCTGCCCTTGACCATAGTGCGAATGTTGCTCAGCAGGCTCTAGTGGGAAGTGTTCGTCCAGAACTGAATGGCAGCAACGTCAAAATACCGGGTTTCGTGATTCCATTAGAAGGGGACTCAGAGTCAATCTCTGAGTTTCTTTTGGTTCCCTTTTATGGTGCGTGTATTCACGTTCCACCACCACCTCCAAACCAGATTATTTACGTCAAGTTTGAAGAAGGGACTCCAACTAAAGACCTTTGGGATATCGTTTACATCACAGGAACCTTGAAAACAGAAACAGTAATTTCTGATGACATAGGGGTCGAGTCAGGCTATTCCATTGAAGGTGCGAGCTTAGAGATATATAACAAAGTGTGATCTAGTAAAACTAGAGACTCTATAGGGCTGCGGGTGACCCAAACCAATGATCTGGTAGTGAACAACTAAGGAAAGAGCCATTTGGTTAGCCCGCACTTCACTAGACACTGCACTGGTTAGAAAATGTAGACCAAATGGCTAGCCTTGAAGTGTGACAGACATGCATCCCGAATTGGAATGGGGCACTTTCGAGTTAGAAAGTGCCACGGGTAAAAATTCAACCAGAGAAGCTTGTGGACAAAATCGAGTTTAGTTTTGTGCCAAATTATAAAACCTCGGATAGCTTTAGGTATGGAGTGGCCTAACTGATATCCAATGATAGTGGGGCGGATCAGATAGTCCTTTTGTGCTCCCCAAACAAGATCATTACTATGAGAAAAGCTAACAACAAGCCGTAAATTATAATTAATAAAAGGCTTTCCAACTAAAACCTACCTCAGCTATGACTGGTGATCGCTGCTTCTGTTGCTAATTTGAGCTTTGTGATTTTATCACTAGTCATCTCAAAGCTACTGTCATATTTGTCCGTTGAAGCAACTCGAAGTTGACGCTCGACAGACATCAGATCACCAATAACTCTACGTAACTTAGCTGCTGACATACGAATCTGTTTCATTATTTGCATCACTGACGCCGCTGAAACGATAACGCAACCACTCATGGCGTAATACTTTGCATTGAGAATCATTTCAAACTCTCGGATACAACTATTAGCAACAAACAGCTCATCAATAGTTAAGCTGTCAAAGTAGCTCTCAACATGCGCTGAAAGCCCTATCTCGCGATAAGCCTCCCTTAGCTTTTGGGCTTGATCATCTAGTTGACCAATAATAATATTCGCTAATTCATAGTTTTCATCTGATAGATAAAATTCGTCATTTTTATACTCTGATTCTTCCAGACGAAGTGCCATAACTTTAGCAATGATATCGCTTATACTATCATTAGCACTGCCATCAAAAGCTGCCTTGATAATTTTACTCATACCGTGTCTCTTGTTTATTACAACCTCAAAAGTATTATAGGGATATGTTGGTAAAATGATAAGCCTGGCTAATTCAACCTATGAAGATTCTGGAAACTTCCGTGTTAAAAAACACCTCGGATAAAATCGACCAACTAATAAAAAACCATCAAGCCTAAACATGATGGTTTTGATTCTTAACTGCTTGTTCAGCAGGTTGGTTGCTTTCTTCCTGGCCTATTCTTAGCTGCCTATGCGGCAGGACACCAATTGAGGGGTTTGAGTTCACAGATACACTCATTCTTAGCTGCCTATGCGGCAGGACACTGTTAACTATAGTCATTAAGCTGTTAATGCCACTGGTTTTACATAACAAAATCCCAAAATACCCTTTTTCTTCTTACGTCTGTAACTCCTTGTTTTTACTTCTCCGAAAAAGAGCTTTAGAAAAAGGGTTTAAAAGCGTAACTCAGGTACCGTGCCTTTTCTTTCTTGATTGGTGGCTAAACCATAGCTGTTAAAGTTTACTGCATCGCGCTCACTAACAAGCTCCTTTTGTACGAACAACATATAATCTTCCCCAGATGAACCGCTGGAGATTGGTATTCGATGAAAACTATCGATGACACGAGCTTCATTAGTGGCTGGTAACGATGGTTCAACACCAGCTAGTTCGGCTCTCGCCATACTGCGTTTGATTCGGCGTTTTTTGGAACCCAAAAAACTTTTCCCGATCGTTTGGTTACGGGTAAACCTCACCTCTGCCGCAGTGTCAGGCACCTCATAAACACTAGAAATCTCAAACAAACCTTCATTTACCATCACAGAGAAATAGGGCTGAAAAGAGAGTCCAACCATCATCTCTTTATCTTCGGCAACAAAAGCTATGGCTTGACCAACCGTAACATCACTCCAGTCGGGAAAGCTCACACCTATTTTATTCATGGCTTGTCGGTTATTGACCATAAACAAGTGCATTTGGGATATACACCGTCCTGCCAATAATTCATGGTCGGCTTGTGCAGGCATGTAACGTATTAAGAAATAGTAACGCTTAGTCATATCTATCCCTTACTTCGCTTTAGAACAATTGAATAGGCCGCCTTTGATCAAGACAGACATGATGAAGTGCACATCATTTGGGATGACTTGAGAAGCTGTCATGCTTTCAATCCAGTTCTCTGTATTTCTGACTAATTGGTAAAAGTCATTTCCATGGGACACGTGTCGCCTTGCTATAACGTATTCTCGATCTGCCCCATATTCGTTCACTCTTAATGGTTTATCTGCGTTTTCATGCCACCAATCGTCAATCGATTGCAATGCGGCTCCAACTTTTTGACCATGAAACGCAACGGTTTCCTTTCCGTTCAATAGTTCGACGGTAGCTAACTGCTTAGTCGGAACACCATCTTCTCGGCTATCTAAAAACTCTTGGCTTGGGTAAACCTCATCTCCCCAACCAACTCCAATTTTAGCTTTGACATCCATGTAGAAATATTCGGTCGGGTCAGAAAGGGCTCGCATCAAATAGGCTGTGAGCTTTTCTAGGTATTCTGCTGAAGCCTCATCCCAATGACCATACCAAGAAAGCCTTGTTGCGTTTTCTATAATCAAGGTTTGCGAATCACTGGTGGTCACTTCTATCGACAGGTTTCGACACTCCCTGTTTCTCCAAAGCCAACGGCCAAGCAGTATATTCTTCGCGTATCGATGAGCTAACTCCTGATAGCCATTGAGCTCTTTATAAGTATTAGCCAGTAACGAAAGCTTACTGCGCACTTCATCGTCACTACAGATATCTGGGGTTAGAGAATTGGCTCGAATTCGAAGCGGGAATGCACAGTAGATATCATCAATCCCAGGTTTGACATAACACTCTTCGATGAACTGAGGATTGGAGTAAGCTAAATCTTGTGGAGCAACATTCTTTTTTACGAACTTGCCCCCTTTATATGCTTCTGCATAACCACCTTTTGGTGCTCGCAACCTAGTTCTATCAATTTCAAGGGGACACATCTCACCACTTTTAGATAGATAGTAGAAATATGCTTTGCCAGCAGAGAGTGATCGAACATAGTTCAGCTGAGTGCAAAGTTCCATAAACGATTAATCCCTATAGTTTTTTATAAGAATAGTTTCGCTACTGCATTCTATCGACCAAAAGGCGTGCTTTAAAAAGTGATCTCTTCCACTAAAACGTACTTCTATCGGGGTTACTCGCTGAGCAAGCCCTATCGCATTCTCTGCATAAGCGTGACAACTGGTGATTGAGTTGCCCCGTTTAGTTGGTTGTTCTAACAAATGGTAGCCAATAGAAACTGGCAAGTTATCAGCACCTTTAGTGATTAAACGTTCTAGATCATTAAAATCATTCGGCTGTTTTTCACTTGGATATAACCATCGCCCGTATGCTGGTAACCCTTTTAAGACATGGAAAAGCTCACTCCTACTGGTAAACGTCCTTAGCCACTCAATCTGCGTCGATAGCTGTGGTTGGTATAATGCCCCTCCGGCAAAAGCTACGGGAAGTGCCGTTTTAAGCGCGGACTTAAAGTCTGAAATTCGGCTGTCACTGTGGACTCTGATAACTAAGTCTATTTCTAGGTCCGCCAATCGTTCACTACGAATAGTTGGTCGCTTCGCTTTAGAAACCGTTCGCGCTTTGGCGACTGAGTTGGGTTCAGTCAGCTTCGCTGTCGGTTGAATCTTCTCGCTTTGAACATAAAAAGAGAAACTCGAAAACTCAAACGGGGAATCACAATTAGCTCGCTTATTAAACTCTCTTTGATAGCGGTGCATGAACCCCCAAATAGCCGTCAAAGAAGGAGCACCACACAGATATGGGCTACTCATTGCGACCGCATCTTGCACTCTCATTGATGACAAATAGATATACTGCTCACCCGCTACCTTATCTTCATTGCTATTTGGTTTACTAAGTTGTTCAAGTACCCATACAATTTGGGCTTTGACGACCTGCATTAGCTTAGGATGATAGGCAAACTTGGCGGCATACTTGTTATTCTGAAACGCGAGATGTAAGCAACGGTTAAACTCACTAGCTAAAGAGCCCAGATCCGATTCTGGTTGGGTCAAAAAGGCTTGAGCTAAAGTGTCATCATGTTCCAATTGCTGTTGGTTGGGGTCAGCATCAACGATATCTCTTAACTCAATTAATGGAAGCATCCACAAGGCTATCTGCTTTCGCAATATCTTACTTCTAACCTTACGAGCGCTCTCCCTTTGCTTCTGTGTTTTTGATGGCTCTGAACCAATTAGATGATTTAACACCTGACAAATTTTAGCGTTAGTTACCTGATAGTCATCAAAGTAGTGGCCACTCTTTTTGCGACTTTCAGTTAACGTCCCACCCTGCGCTGGTTTGACGTCTAGCGGGTAGTTAAGGACTTTCATATGCCCACCCAAACTGCCACACAAGTTCCCGATACTGGCAGAGTTTGGCAGCGATAAAGACACAAAGCTGAGCTTACTTTCCTGACTTCGCGATCTCACTTCTAACTCGCTCTGAATGGCATGACTCACCACCGGGGTCACCGAAATATAATCACCCTCCCATGGAAACCGTAGTTGCTTGCTATAAGTACTGACACTGTCAGGAAAGCTATTTTCAGGCAGCTGTTCTGCCATTGTGTTTTGTAAGCGAGCAAGTGACTTAGCACCTAACCCAAATTCTTTGAGCAGCTCAACCCAAACAGGGGTTTCTTGCTGAACAAGTGAAAGAAGACTCACGGACTGTGATTGCCAGCGGAAAGGATTCAATAACCACAATATGTGGCGATACACTGCAGAGTTATGCGCCCACCCCAGACGTTGCTCTAATACTCCGCTTGAAACAAATGCCTCGGTTGTCACAAGAGGCTGTGCAACTATCCGCTGGTCTTTAACTCGGCAGTCTGGAAACTTGAGATTATGAGTGTGGAACCATTTGATCTCGTCAAGGGATACGTCTAGGTTCTCAGCCGCTTTTAAATGCCTTTTAGCTCGGGCTACATCCAACCAATCCGAACATCTATCTGATTGATGGCTTGAACTGAGATTAAGCAAGATCGTTAACGCTTCTTTTTCACATCCTTCAACACAGACATCTTCCGTATAGGGCATGAACATCTTCTTTAAAGCAGACTGCTTTACTGCCTCGTCTTCAATTGCTAATAAGCCACTTAATTTCGTCATAATTACCACTCAGGTAGATATACACTTAAACCATCACTTTCAGAGCTCATTCGAGTCAGCTTTGTTTCGATGACACTTCTTAAAGTAAACGCCGACTCATGACTCGCTATCTTTGTATGCATTCGCGGCCTGACAGCGGCTTTAATCTCACCAAACTCATACAGCCGATACACTTCATCGGTGGTGCAAGAAAGCAATGTAGAAGCTTCTAAGGGGCTGAGCAGTACATCACCGATATTTCCTTTGCCGCTTGAGGGCACTGTTGCCATTAGCTTTGTAAAGTAAGCTAACATCTGTGCAAGCACTATATTGTGACTCAACTGCCGACTGGGTAACTGACGGCAATCTTTAAGCAGAGCACCAAAAGCTTCATTGAAAAACATCTTCTTCCAATCTTTTACTCGCACAAGTTCTGCCTTCTCTTTCAAGGCATCGAGGTCTTGCCACAATGCCGTTGGCCAAGAGCCACAATATTCAATGAATGACTCAAAACTGAGGTCATCGATATCGCCATAACGATTTACATACCAAAGAAAAAAACCATAACGCTCAGATAACGTCATTTCTGCTTTCAATAATCCCAAGGGTTTTGAATCACTTCCTGACAACCATTGAGCGACCAACACCTCAACCTCTGGCGCATCCTCTACTGGCGAGTTTCGAAGTTCATACCCACATTCACACTGGCCAATACTCTCGGTACTTTGGTATTCAAGTCTCGACTTACACTCAGGGCAGTGATGAATCAGTTTACAGCCATGATGTTCACAAGCTTGGTGAGAGATAAATTGCCACTGCTGGCGAATGTAGGGTGCTTCGTTAATACACAGAGGGCAAATAGGCGTGAAGCGCTTACGAAGAAAAGCATAAGGATAGTCAGAACCAAATCTATGTACGGCTTTGTATTGCGGAGAGAATTGAGCTTTTGAATGTGATAGCGCTAGGCGCAATACACCAAAGTTATTGAGCTTTAATTGGTTCTCAAGGTGGATAAGAACCCGTACCCGCATTTGGCTTGTGGTTTGAGCGTGGTAGATATTAACTCGGTTGAGCTCTAGCGGGAAAGCACCAGCAATCGCTTCATGCTGATCCATGGTGTCGAACCAGATACCTTCGGCGAAATGAGAAAATCGCTCGTAACCTTGCTCTTGCGATAAACGCAACAAGAAGCTTTCGAGCGATTCGTCAGGGTAAAGTTGAATGTCCGTTTTCACATGTCACCACTAAAACTTAGAGTTTCTAAGTTTTAGTATCGGAGATATTTCATGCATTGCAACCATAGAGGCCAACATATTTTGAAAAAATGCCTATGAACTCATTCAAAATACGACAGAATCGCTTGGTTATCACAACTATGATGCGAAAGAGCTAAGAAAATTCTGCCCCATTGTGTGTTTCGACCGATTGAACAAACTCTTCACTAAAGCATCATTTGACTTACTTTTTTTCATGCCTAGAACTCTAACTATCTAACCAAATTTGCTAATCCACTACACTATCAGTTAAAGAGATTATTTAGCCTAACGTGATAGTAATTAGCTAAATCGCTTTCGCCCCAAAGCGCCCTAGGAACTATAAATTAGTGGCCAACATTACTTAGCCACAACAAAAGGCTTCACACCTATTCCTTCCCGATGTTTTAGCCTTATAAAGGGAATTGTCAGCTTGTAAAAACAAGTTATCGGTATCAATAACTTTTCCTTTGATAGTAGAAATGCCAATACTTACCGTGACAACACCTGCATCGGAAGAGTATTCATGAGTCATTGCTTCAGCTTGTATATTTTTTCTTATTCTTTCTGCGACATGTTTTGCATCACGGAGGTTAGTATTGGGCAATACAGCCACAAACTCTTCTCCACCATACCTTACTAGTAGATCAGAATCTCTATACACATTTTTTCTTAATTGGCTAGAAATTATCTTTAGCGTTGTATCCCCCGCAGCATGACCATAATTATCATTGTAGTTTTTGAAATTATCAATATCTATAATCAGAAGTGACAAGGGCTCACCAGATCGCATTGCTAAGGCTGAAATTTTTTTTAAATATGCTGAATAAATACGACGATTATATAGCCCTGTCAAAGGATCAATCTCGCTAAGCTCCTTTAATTTTATATTTGCCTCAACTAATTCTTTTTCCTTAAGGTCAAGAAGTTTTTGAAGCTTTACTTGCTCAGTAATATCACGACTAATACCGAACATTCCTATCAACTCACTTCCTCCATCTTTGTAAAGAGGCCATTTACAGGTAGATACCCAGCCCTCATTTCCCTCACTATCTGTATAAGGTTCGATTGAGGTTGTTTTCTGTATTCGACCTTCGATTATTTTCTCATCTTCCTTACGATACATTAATGCATGTTCATGAGGAAACAGATCAAAGTCATCTTTATCGTGAAGTTCCCTCCATGAGTTTTTCCCGACAAGCTCTGCAAAGTTCTGACTGCACAATATGAACCTATAATTCATATCCTTAAAGTAGATGTAATCGCTAGTAATAGATAATAAGGACATGAAGTGACTGAGGAAATTACTTTGCATATATCTGCTCTCTTATTTTTCGGGGGCTCACAAAATGTCAGCGTTAAATTGTCCGTCAATATGAAAGATAGCTGACTTGGCCACCTAAACCAAGTCACTACCTTCATTACCTAAGCCAATCGAAGTTGGTATGTTGTGGCTAAGTGAATTTGGCCACTAATTTAGAGTGAACCAACAACATTTTCTATCTCGCAATGTGCCCCATTGCGACTTAGCGAGTAAATTGTTACGGTCACATTCCACCAGTTGTTTGGAGTTCTCTGCCTTCAAAAGTAACCATAAATAGTTTTAGAGTGTAGCTTCCTAAAATAGTGGTATTTAATATGCTATTCCCCTGTATATTATGCATCTTAGTAATTACAGGGTATAAGGAAGGGTATCATTATGGAGTCTTGTTTGATTTTCTTTTTAAATCATCGTGTTACTTTCTTTTTGGCGGTGTGATGTAAATATTACAATAGTCTGTGACGTGGTGTAGTGAAATAGTTAATTTGGCTACAAATTAAAAGGTTAAACCACTGCGGGTAACACATGTGATGGTCAATGGAGTGAGGGCATTCGTTAGATTCCTTCACTACCCCTACAAAATCTAATGTGTATTACTATCGACTAGTACAATAACTCTAGCAAGCTTTTGTCCAAAAGTTTGTTGCAAACGTGTCTACTATGTCTGTGATCACCGAGCGGTAATGTTATTGATTATCTAGGGCAAAAATTATTGGAGCCGAGAGCATCTCAAGCCGCCGCAGTACTACTTGGTTACCCTTACAGCGGACCCGATTACTGGAGAAGTGCTACAGGCAAAACACTGAAAGAGATTGAAGCGGAATCTATTTAGATAAATGCAGCGATCACTCGCTGTTTAAATTGGCCTAACCTCAGTTCATCAAATGCTAAAGTGAACCCTGCATTATTTGAATTCATCATATCTGAAGTTTCTCCCCAACTAAGTAAGCTTGGTTGGGGTCGATTAGATTGAACGCTTTCCGATACAGTGCTTGACTGCAGGCGTATTTCATCAACACCACTCGGTACGTTGTTATCTTGTTTAATGTACATGCAGCTATCAGGAATATCCTGCTCAATTCTTTCAGCAAACCCAATCAAACTTTCTTCGGCAAAGGTATACAACCAGGCTTCTTGATTGGGTGAATCATTAACTCTCAATATCCTTCCAAGGACTTGTCTAAAGTAAAGCTCCGTTTTTACCGAACTCATATGACAGCAAACCTGCAGCCTTGGAATATCCGTTCCTTCACTTATCATCCCAACACTGACTATCCACTGAACGCTTGAATGACGAAAAGATTCAATTTCATTTAACGGATTATCGTGATGATAAGTCACTATGCATGCTGATTGATTAAAGTGCTCAACAAGTCGCTTTTGAATGTCTTTAGCGTGCTTAATAGAAGAGGCGACCACCAAGCCTCCAGCACTTGGGGACTCTTGCCTTATCTGCTCTAACTTTTGGCAACCGCTATTTAGTATGTAATTCATAGCGTCTTCGTTGTGAATGACGCTTTGGTAAGAGACATCGGATTGTTTAAGGCAATCAAGAATAGAGGCGAAGTGTTGATTGTCACTGCCAGCCTTAACGCTCAGGTGTTCATTATCGATTAAAACGATTTTAGGGCGGCGGCATACCTTATCTTCAACTGCCTGTTGCAAGCCGTATTGATAATCGCAAACAACCTTACCATCAGGGTCGGAATACTCAGCCATGACGATCGGTAGTCGGTCAGAACGCCAAGGCGTGCCCGACAGCGCCAGAGTGTAACGAGCAAAGCCTTGGATCTTAGAAACAATTTCTAGCCCCCATGAATTTGACCGCCCCTCGTCATCAAACGAACAATGGTGGATCTCATCAAATACCACTAGTACTCGATATTTACTGACGGTGTTCCAAAAGTTCTCCCCTAAAAAACGGATCGATTGATAAGTATAAGACCCACCTAGAGAGCCCAAGCCTCCATTAAAGGAACATTCGAGCTTCCATGAAAAGGTCTTTTGCATCCCTTCAGCAACAGTCAGAGAGGGCGAGAAGCACAGCACTAAGTCAATCATGCCTCTTTCAAATAACCGACTCGCCACCTCGGCGGCCATAACGGTTTTGCCCGCTCCAGGGGTCGCTTGGCAGAAGAAATGTGAATGCTTATTTGAAGTGAATTTCTCGATAGCTTGAGCTGCACACTCGGCTTGCCATGCTCTTAACATTGATGAGCCTTGCTTTGCGCGACTTGCATCCAGTTGGTTAGTGCATTAATTCTGCCTAATAGCTTGGCTGAGCGTTCTCTTGCTGCATTAAATAGCGGCTGCATATCTTGCTTGTTGTTTGGGAAACGCGTTAACAACGATTGGTATTCCTCAATCTCGCCTAGAGTAATCGCCAACTCGCCTTCATGCTGTTTCTTCTCTCGCTCTAGTGCATTTAGAGAGCACTCTGGAATTTGAATATCCGTTGAGTCGACCTTAGCTTTCCTATTTCGACCCGATCTAGGCTCAATTGTGAGCGCTTTGAATTCGTTAGTTTGATGGTAGCGTTTGTCTCTGCGAACCCCAATAACAGAAAGCCAGCCTTTCTCCTCAAAAGATAGAAGTTGCTTATAAACATACTTTCGCGCGTCGTCCTTGCTCGGGAAAGCTGAAGTACCGTTTAACAAAGCATCCCTAGCTTCTGTGACGGAGAAATTATCCATCCCTTTTTCAATCAATAGGTTAAACATGTGAGGGTTAATTCTGATTACTTTCTTCATGAGACTCTTACAGGCAATAAAAACTTAGGATTGCTAAGTATACAAAAATCAGTAAAACTTAGACAATCTAAGTTATCTAAAGGTTGAAAAGAAATGTGTAAGTGCAAAAAGACAACCCAATCCCTGCGAGGCTCAAAGCTGCGCGTAAAAAAGCCAAGATCACCCAAAAAGATTTAGGGGTGAAAATTGGTATGGAGCAAAGTTCTGCTAGCGGTCGTATGAATCATTACGAGAAAGGCAGACATGTACCCGATATTGGTACGCTTGAACGTATGGCTGAAGAGTTAGATGTGCCGCTAAACTACTTTTTCTGTAGGAGCGAATTGAGCGCTGAGTTAGCGTGCGCCATTGATAAGATGAGTGATGAAGAGAAGGTGGTGCTGTTGGATAACCTAAAGAGCGAGAAGTAATACTTAAGCTTTAAGTCCATTTTTGCTCAATAACATACTCAATGGAATTGCATCCGTAAATCGCGGAGCAAGTATCTTATCTTCTACGGCAATGGCATTCAGGTTGTAAGACGATCCAGAGTCAATTTGATGAAGACGAAGCTCCTCGATAGAACAATTAAAAGGGTTGTCCAAGTAGGGGAACTTAAATGAAAAGGTACGTGACAATATCTCTTTGTCTATCGTATCAACGTTCTCACTGAAACTCATAAGTAGTGCGTCTTTCAAGAAGTGCTTTAACGCTCGGCACTCCCCTCTACACATAATAAACAAAGGATATAACACTTCATTTTTTGTAAGCACCGGCGGTTCATCAAAGCCCATTCTCGCACTCAAACCAGCGACAAATTTAGCAAAGTGCTTTTTTTGCTCCAAGTCAAAACTATAAGATGCCGTTACACTCGAATGGCTGTTAGCTTTCAACAGCTTGAAATAGTTAATCTTTCGTCTCCAACTTAATCGTGAGTTCCATTGCGGCTCTGTCGCTATCACATCAGCATAAGGCATACCAACCAACACAAACGAGACTTTTGCTTCTTCACTTATGTATTTGAACGTATTAGCAATAGCCTGCCTTTCTTCTGCTGTAGAAAACTCCACAAGCTCTTGAATTTCATTGACGATAATCAGCTCAACAGATTTACGTTTAAGTTGCTTTACGACAGCCTCACCAAGAGCAATTTCATTACGTCGTCGGGTACCTCTTCCACCTGACTTTCCATCTAAATCGACTAAAAACTGCGTAAGCGTGTTCTGTTCATTTATGCGGCTTGGAACTCTGGTGCTAAGAACAGGTTGTTTACTCCAAGTTGAACTCGGCGGAAAGCGTGATAAATAGTTGTTAATCAAAGCCGTCTTTCCACTTCCGGCCTCACCAGTTAACAAGAAAGACTCCGGTTCACCGCCAAGGGAGTGATTAAAACGAAGCTGATCGAAAATGGAGTAGATTTCAGTTATAGCTGGATACTCGATAAAGCTGGTTTCAAAGAGTTTTAGTTGCTCAAACTGTCTAGATGTTAAGTTCAAATCAATACCCCTCAATATCTTCAAAATCATCATCAGCTACTTGTTCTGAAACATCGAACACGACCGCAGCTTCTTTTTTTGCCGGAGCCGTACTGATTGAGCTTGGCCCCTCTGAGCCCACATCATTAAATTTTGCTAATTTCGAAGTGTTACCCGTTTTAGGCAAGCTACCCTTATTACTTTTGGCACTGCGGAACCTATCGGTTTCTTCCTGAATACGTTTTTTCATATACAGAAATGTATCCGCAAGCGCCTCATCATCAGCAAGCTGCTTAGTGTTAATCCTGCGTACTTTTTGTATGCGCTCATGTTCAAAAAGGGACAGTCCTTTTGTATATCCAGAGTTGTCTACCGCTGGAACTTTTATGTACCTCTTTTCCGATTCTAGGTAAACATGAATGTAGCTGATATCAGAGGGGTCTGTTTTGGTCCTAACAAAAAGCTTTTTACCATTGTTAGATGCCCAATATTTACGGTATTCAATAAGTTCGGAGGACTGATAACGTAAGTTATGTAGTCTAATCCCTGCCACTCCAATAGTTCGGTGTCTAAGCAAACCTAGCTCAACTCTCAACTGCTCCTTCTCAGTACCAACGTAGTAGGAGGGAGTCCATTCCGATTGGTTCCACTTGTGGTATGGAATATCACGTTCTCTTGAATCTGGTGCCATGTGGTAATAATCGACAATCCATTTATGAAGTAATTCAAGAAATACAGAAACTCTAACCACCGCATCCTTCTTTGGGTTGTAATCTTGTAGTTGAGTAGGGTTGGTAAATGTTTTTCCAGGTAGTGAATTCACTAACCCTTTATTCATCTGATCAAACAGCTTTTCGATCCCTGACTTTCGCCAAGGTTTAGCTGCTTGACTGTATTGGATGTCAGACACTAGAGGCCGTAACGAATCTTCTAAGCTTTGACTCCAAAATTCAGCACCATTATCGACAACTAAACAGTCAATTTTGCCGTGACAAGGCCATTCATTATCAATGGATGGATACCTTTGCTTTACCCAACTCTTATCTAGTAGCGAGTTCAATAGCGCCTTTCTGACAGAGTCAAAACTAGGCTCTCTAAAGTTGATACTGCACCCAACGATACATTTACTGAAGCGATCATAAAGCATCGTCAGGTAGGGTCGCCCCAAAGGAATATCTAACTCATCATCAATCAGAATAACTGGAACTGGGGTATGGTCAATTTCGACATACTCCATTGGTTTGGTCGAAACTACTTGCTGACCAACCGAGCGAAATTCTCGGTCTGCGTATCTTTTACCAAACCTTGCACTCGCTACCTCATAAGGAGGTAAGTCGTGTATTCGATTGTAAAAAGAACGTTCGGCAATTGGTTTTATTTTCCCCTCAACAATCCCACGATTTAATTGAATCACTCGACTCTTATAGTATCGATATGCTTCAGCAGCACTTAAGCGTTCACGAGTCAGGTATACGCTGTTAATTGCTTCATCAACTAAAGATTGAGAATCGAACTCTTTTTGTCGATTGCCTTTAAACGTATGCTTAGGAATAAGCGCACATGGGTCTTTCCCCGCTTCAAAGTAAGATTTTTTCCAAGTTGCTAAAGTTCGCCAACTCGGGGGAATGAGTTGTAATTCCGATTCCACAAGAGTTAAGAGAGGGTTCAAATTTTTCTCGGTCCATCCGCCTTTTAAACGCTTCTCTACGAACGCGATGATTTTGATACGACGGATAACTTCTTGCTGTACCTTCGGTGATTGAGAATCAATAGTTGAGGTGATTTCAATAGGTTCATGAATTAGCTCTATTGGAAGCTGCTGAGACTCTCCCTCTGAAGCTTCAAATTCATCAAAGAACCCAAATATGCTGTTAGAGTCCGATGGCATAGTTAACACCAAACGTAGGTTTCGAGGCCAAAGCCAATATTGTTGAGGTCTGTTTTGATTTGCCCCGAAGAGATCCAAGGAAGAGTAGAGATAAGTGTGTCTTGCTCCGATAAACCGAAATACAAAGACACCTCTTGTAGCTGCACCATTTGTTTTCGTTGAATAAACGCCAATACTAGTTTTTGAAACTCAGTCACGGTTCGCAATCCGGAATAACGGTGTAGTAACTTAAAGTTATCTAACGTCGGTCCCATTCTAATTTGTTTCTCAGTAACCAAAACTAAGCGTCTGTTGAACTCATTCAACGCCACTCTTTGTTTCTCTTCAAATCTATTCCTGAAATCAGGTTTGAGAATCTGACTAGAGTGTTTTACTTCGAAGAGGGTTGACTGCTCGTTGTGATTTGTTACTAAAAAGTCTGGGGTATATCGGCACTTACGATTATTGAATTGATAGTGGAAGCCAAAAGGTTGAGAGGTAAAACTTTTAACGTTTGCGTTATATTCGAGGTGAAAGCAGAAATCGAACTCCAAAATAGAGAGAGTGCGGACAACAGCATCATTCTTCAAGCTCATGAACTTACAGATGTTGTGTACGTGAGATGATTTCTTGGTTTGATCGAACATAGCAAATCACTTTTGTTGTAAACCTACAACAAAAAATAGACTATGAAGACTTATGGTGCAAATATGAAGACTTATGATGCAGAAATGAAGAAAGCCTGCAATTTATGCGAACATATATTGCAGGCTTCATAAGGGGTGGGAACCCAGCCACATCCCGGCACACAAGTCACTCGCTGCGGCTGCTCCCTTCCAGGCCTGACCGAGTTCACGAGCTATTGTTGCGGGAGGACCAGGCCCCCATAGATTCGTTTTCTAAGAGGCTTGCCTCAAAGAGTGATTGGATTATTAAGCATCACAGCAACCATTGCAAGCCCTTCCACCCTATTTTTGAACAATTGCGGTCTAAGTGCTTATCCTTTATTCAAACCATTAGAAAATCGCAGGTAAATTCACCATTTACCTGCATTTGGAAGGTTTGGATTGCTGGAGTACTAGATATCGATGTCTTCGTTATCTTCTGTGCGAATGATGTAGTCTGTCATCCACGCGGTACCTAATAGACACAACCACACCACAAAGACTGGGCTTGGTACTTCGATGCTTGGAGTAATCACCAGAGCCGCAAAGCCGACCGTTGGCAGTGTCCAACATAATAGTTTATTCCAGCGGAAGGTTTTCAAGCGCGTCAGCGTTTCCATCGATGCCATGATGCCCGTTATACACAAGGCAACCAAAGCGGCATAAGGTAAATCGGCTATCCATAATGGAAGTATTAAGCCTAATGACCACCAGCTGTGTCGACTGGCTGGCTTAAGATGATTTGCCGCCCACCAAATCACGATGATTGATAAGGTTTGAAGTGTGGTAACCCACGGGACGCCTTCAAGCTTGCCTGCTGATTGCGTGACCATGATCCCGACCTGCAAAGTAGTCACAATTAGGCCGGAAATAATCACGACCGACAAACTACTGCGTCTTGAGAAGACCACCATCAATAGCGGGAACAGTACCCACGCACTGACAGACAGCGTGATAGGCTGCAAAGGAAGGGTTAGACCATAAGTGGTCATGGCAGCAAGCAAAGCTAATCCTGCTATGCCTCCCTGCGGTAAAATCCATAATGCAGGAATGACCATTGCAAGCACCGGGATATCTCCCTCACTTAAACTGATTGCTCTTGCGCAAACAACCGCTAATAATGTGGTGATCAAGAACTGAAACGTTGTAAATACCATAGCCCTCTCCTTCTACCGATCCGTGGTACCATACCAATCGTAGTAATTAACTGGTCACCCTAGCTTGTTAAAAAACTCGATAACCTCGTTAGATTTTTTGATTGTAGAATAACTACTTATCAAAACTTCTTATCAAAAAGAGCGGCCTTGCTCTCAAGCTTTTTCCCTGCGCTATTTTTGAACACTTATTTACTGTGATTGGTATTTATGAACTAGGAACATTTAGTATGGACCAATTTTTGAGCCAAATCTTTGCTGTGATTCACCAAATTCCATATGGGAAAGTAACAACTTATGGAGACATAGCACGTTTTGCAGGATTTCCGGGCTATGCGCGCCATGTTGGTAAAGCGCTGGGTAACCTGCCAGAAGGTAGCAAACTGCCTTGGTATCGAGTGATAAACAGCAAGGGTGAAATCTCTTTAAAGGGTGATTCGTTCGACCGACAAAAGCAGCATTTGGTTAAAGAAGGGATTGAGGTGAGTGATGCAGGAAAGATCAAACTCAGAATATACAAATGGCAGCCCTAGAGCTGCCACTAATCGCTGATTCAACTGGCTAAGTTAAGCCAATCAAGATGCCTTAACAGTGGCATCGACTTCTGATTAACGAACACCAACCAAACGTAGGTCTGCTTGCTGTGTATTTTCTACATCAGTAATTACTGACTTAATCGTGTCCGTTATGAAACGCAGTTTACCGTCAACATGAATCGATGCGCGCATGTTGTAACGGTGGTTAGCTTTAATTTTGTCGTTGTCGTAGCTCAGCTCGTATGCGAACGGTACTTGCTTACCGTCTGTGGTGAACTCTTGAGTTGCGATAACCGTCGATGGTGCATCAGCCAGTGAGATATCTTCTAGCGTAACGGTAACCACTGCATTCTCTGGCAATGCAATTCTTTCACGGTAGCTTACTGTTCCTGAAATCACTTGAGTGTTCTCTGCAACCACTTCCTGAGAAGCGCTCGTTTCTGATGTTGCTTGGCAACCAACAAGTAGGCCAAACGATACTAAAGACGTAATAAGAATTAGAGCCTTTTTCATATTCAATTTCTCTCAACATGTTTGCCGGACTCGGCAAATCTACTCACCAATTATAAGAGAGCTTTCATATTCTGTCTTGAAACCCTATGATTTATTGACAGATATCTGACTAAGCTAAATGATTAACACCATAATCTGACACCCATTTTACGAAGAGGAATGCTGGCGATGAGTCAACCTTTACAAGAATTACTAAGTTTACTTCAGCTAGAAAAACTGGAAGAAGGTTTATTCCGTGGGCAAAGTGAGAACCTAGGCCTACCACAGGTATACGGCGGTCAGGTATTGGGACAAGCGCTTTCTGCTGCTCGTTATACCGTTCAAGACGACCGTAGTGTTCACTCGTTCCACAGTTATTTTCTGTTTCCCGGCGATCCTGAAAAGCCAATCATTTACGATGTTGAGAACCTACGAGATGGACGCAGCTTTAGCACACGCCGTGTAAAAGCGATTCAAAATGGCCGCCCTATTTTCTATCTCACTGCTTCTTATCATGGCGATGCGCCAGGGTTTGAGCACCAGATTTCAATGCCTGATATTCCGGGACCAGAGAACTTTGCCTCAGAAACTGAATTAGCGAGCCACATTGCGGAATTCTTACCAGAGAAACTGCGCAAAACCTTCTGTGGCGAAAAGCCGATTGAGATGCGCCCGGTGACGGTGGTAAATCCACTGAAACCTAAGAAGGCGGAAGCGAAACAGTACCTCTGGGTAAGAGCGAATGGCGCAATGCCAGACAACCACTTGATTCACCAATACTTGCTTGCTTACGCATCGGACTGGGGATTCTTGGTGACGGCGCTTCACCCGCATGAAGTCTCTATCATGACGCCAAACTTCCAAGTAGCGACGATTGACCATTCAATCTGGTTCCATCGCCCATTCAAGATGGATGAATGGCTGCTTTATGCGATTGAAAGCCCAACGGCGGCGAACACTCGCGGCCTAGTGCGCGGCGAGATCTTCAACCAGAAAGGTGAGCTGGTAGCGACAGCAGTACAAGAAGGTGTGATGCGTTTTACTAAGTAGCGCTCAAATAAATAGCGGATAAACGCTTCTTACAAGCCACAAATATGCACAAACAAAAAGAGGCTAGGTTTAATACCTAGCCTCTTTCTTTAATGACGCTTAAGAAAATTCGTCACCTAAAAATCATTAAACCTACTCAACTTCTAACGTTGGCTCAAACTCGCTCTGAACTCGCGTTTTGATACCATCACCTGCGTCACGCAGTAGGTTAAATGGCGATAACACTACGCCTTTCACCGCGCCCTCTGCGGCTCCCTGAGCGAGCTCTTTACTCTTATCAGCTAACAAATTAGCTTGCGCCAAAATACCTGGGACTTCCGCTCGTAGCATTTCAGATTCAGTGACGATGACAGGAATAGTCTGTTCGCGGTAAGACTTACTTTCAGCGAGCATTGGTGGCATTACATCTACGCGGTATCTCTTTAATTCCGTTAATGTTGGAGGAATAACATCGGTTCTTACCTGCTCGACTTCCGTTCGAACATTTTTGACTTCATCTAATATCGCAGGGATTTTGTTGTCGACCGAGGCTACTGTTTGATTCACGTCATCGATCGTCTTTCTAACTTCTTCGACAGTGTTTAACACCTGAGGAGCAAGATCGCTGACATGTTCAGCAAGCGCTAATAGCTCTTCTACTTTGAGCCCTTTCGTGAGGCCCGAAATGTCTTCGATAACTTGCGGATAAGTATCAACGATTTCACCGACTTTATTGGTAAACGAGTAGATGGTGTAACCCAAGTAAAAAATGGCAACCGCCAATACTAGCTGGATAGCGGTAGATACTTTTGCAAACATGAATAATCCTTTTCTTTATCGCAGAGGCGATATCTAAACTGAGACGATAGTTAAGCTCAGACGATTGTTAATGCGTAACTAGGCGTAGCTTAAAGCGGCAATGCTGTCGTGTACTTCAATGGTTCCATCGCAAATGTCGAGGTCACATTAGAGATACCATCAATGCTATTCACCAAGCGCTTGTAGAAATCATCAAAGCACTTCATGTCTTTCACCTGAACCTTCATCATATAGTCATATTCGCCAGCCATGCGATAGAACTCCATCACTTCTGGAAACTCCGACACAGTATTCACAAAACGACCATACCACTCGTGAGAATGATCACTGGTTTTAATCAATACGAACGCGGTAAAAGAAAGATCGAGCTTTTCGGGATTCAGTAACGCCACTCTTTTCTCAATAATGCCGTTCTCTTCGAGGCGCTTAAGTCTTTTCCAGCAAGGCGTTGTGGTGAGATTGACTGCTTCAGAAATATCGTTCAATGACAGGGTGCTGTCTTCTTGCAGTAACCCTAATATTTTTTTATCTACGGCATCTATCACACTTTCACCAAATCGCATTTAAAGAGAATAATTTTCTACAATTTAAGCAAAACAAAGCAAATATGGCAAAGTTTTTCTCTCCGATTATAGATAAATTGGAACCATACCAATTACAAAGAATTCCTACACTCGATCAGGAGAACGTTTATGTGCACTGACCATCAATGGATTAACAACGCGATTCGTAAAATTGAAGCGGACTACCAACGCTCAGCGGATACGCACCTTATCAAGCTCGATCTACCAAGTATCGAAGGCATTGATGTTTACCTTAAAGATGAAAGCACACACCCTACAGGCTCTTTAAAGCACCGCTTAGCGCGTTCTCTGTTCTTATACGCTATCTGTAACGGTTGGGTTGGCCCAGAAACAACGATCATTGAATCTTCATCAGGCAGTACTGCAGTATCTGAAGCGTACTTCGCTCGCCTACTTGGCCTGCCGTTTATTGCGGTAATGCCGAAATGCACAGCGAAGAAGAAGATTGAGCAGATTGAATTCTACGGCGGCCAAGCGCATCTTGTTGACCGCTCAGATGAAATTTACGATGAGTCTCGTCGTTTAGCAGAAGAACTGAATGGTCACTACATGGACCAATTTACCTACGCTGAGCGCGCAACCGACTGGCGTGGTAACAACAACATCGCGAACTCCATTTTCAATCAAATGCAGATGGAAGATCACCCAGTTCCAGCTTGGGTAGTAATGAGCCCAGGTACTGGCGGTACTTCAGCGACGATTGGCCGTTTCATTCGCTACCAACAACATGAAACTAAGCTTTGTGTTGTGGACCCTGAGAACTCTGTATTCCACGAATACTTCCAAACAGGCAATGCGAACGTGAAAGGTAGTACATTCAGCAAGATTGAAGGCATTGGTCGCCCACGAGCAGAACCAAGCTTCATTCCTGGTGTGGTTGACGAAATGCGTAAAATCCCAGACGCAGCAAGTATCGCAACGACACATTGGTTATCTGACATTCTTGGTCGCAAGGTCGGCGCATCAACTGGGACTAACATGTACGGTGTGCTTCAATTAGCCAGTGAAATGAAAGCACGTGGAGAAAAAGGTTCTATCGTGACTTTACTGTGTGACAGTGGTGAGCGTTACCTAGACACTTACTTCAATGACGAGTGGGTAAATCTGAATATCGGTGACCTACAACCTTATGCAGCGAAGTTAGAAGCTTTCTCGCAAACGGGTGAGTTGGCTTAAGTTCATATAAGCCGGTAGTTAGAAATAAAAAAGAGCCCTTGATGGGCCCTTTTTGTTTATTCATTCTATTAATCAGCCACTAACGAGAACAAATTACTCTGGCTTCTGCTTCGCTTCAAATGCCGCAAGTTGTTCAGGCGTCGCTTTTGGTTGATGGTTTTGTTTCCACTCATCGTAAGTCATGCCGTATACACGCTCACGAGCGTCATCGATATCCAAGTCTAAGCCTTGTTGCTCTGCTTCCGCTTTGTACCATTTACTGAAACAGTTTCGGCAGAAGCCAGCCAAGATCATCAGATCGATGTTCTGCACATCTTTATTGTTATCTAGGTGTGCTAGCAGGCGACGAAAGGTTGCTGCATCCAGCTTATCTTGTTCTTCTTGAGAAAGATCTTTGTATTTAAATTCAGCCACTTTACTTTCCTTTATTCGATCTATTGTATTAATTCGTTGAGCTCTGTTTGTTATACAAAAAAAGCCTGCAATTCGCTAGGAGCAAACGCAGGCTTTTCAATATTGTTACACTATTCCGTGTTCATTAATCGTGCGTGTTCATTAACCGTGAGAGGTTCTTCCCACGTTGTCATAGCTAAGCTCTTTATTAAGTTCCGCTTCCACGTGACCCGGAGAGCGTGTTGATCCTGAAATCAGTCGGTACATCGCAGGGATAACGAACAGAGTTACCAATGTCGCGAAGCCCATACCGAAGAAGATAACCGTACCCACAGCCACTCGGCTTTCATAGCCTGCGCCCGTTGAAGTAATCAATGGAATTGCACCAGCCAGCGTCGTGAATGCCGTCATCATGATTGGACGTAAGCGTCGAGCAGAAGCATCAATGATCGCCTTTTCAAACTCAATACCACGGTCACGAAGTTGGTTAGCAAACTCTACGATCAAGATACCGTTTTTGGTTACCATACCGATCAACATGATCATACCAATCTGGCTGTAGACGTTGAGCCCTTGACTCATCAGCACCAAGCCTAAGAAGCCACCGAAGATACCCATAGGTACGGTGAACATCACCACCAGCGGGTTAATGAAGCTTTCAAACTGCGCGGCCAGTACCAAGTATGCGACCAGCATCGCTAGCGCAAACACCACTAGGATACTTGATTGGTTCTCTTTAAAGTCTTTTGACTCGCCAGAGTAGCTCACTGAAATATCACCCGGTAGCTGTTCAATCGCTTGTTCATCAAGGAAATCGAGCGCGTCACCCAGCGTGTAACCTTCCATTAGGTTCGCTTTAATGGTCACCGATTTCTGCTTGTTGTAGTGCGACAAACGAATCGATGAAGCCACTTCTTCAATGTGCGTCAGCGTATCAAGTGTAACCAGCTCACCAGACTGAGTTCGCATGTAGATTTGGCTTAGATCGTTCGCGTTGTTGAAGCTGTTTTCATCACCACGCAGATACACGTCGTACTCTTCACCACGGTCAACGAAGGTCGTTTCACTGCGGCCGCCAAGCATGATTTCTAACGTATCTGAAATGTCTGAAACGCTAACACCTAGCTCTGCTGCACGCTGCTTATCTACGGTTACCAATAGCTCTGGTGTTTTCTCAGAGTAATCGATGTCCGCGCCTTCCATCATTGGAGAATCTTCAGCCGCTTGCTTTAAGAGCTCTGCCCACTTCTGAAGTTCAGAGTAATCAGAACCGCCAAGTACGAATTGAACAGGCTCACTTGAACCACCTTTGAAGCCAGGCATGAACGGGAATACACGCACATCTGGAATGCCGTTCAACGATTTACGAACTTCGTTCAACGCTTCTTGTGCGGTAACGTCACGCTCATCCCAGTCTTCTAGGATCATGATTACGAAGCCCGTTTGGTCACCCGCATTACCACCAAACGCTGGTGATTGAATACTGAATGACTTCAAGAAGCCCTGACCAAGCAATGGCATTAAGCGTTCTTCAACGATGTCCATGTTGGCAGACATACGGTTGTAACTGGTTGCATCGGCACCACGAACAAACGCAAATATAACACCACGGTCTTCTTGTGGCGTCAGTTGCGACGGCACTTGTTGCATCAAGCCATAACTACCGCCCATACACGCGATAATGATGATTGGAGCGGCCCAACGCCAGTTAAGAGCACGGCGCAATACCGCGCGGTATCCAGACTCAAGCTTGCCAAATACGCGCTCGACAAACAAATTGAAACGGTTTGGTTTAACGTTCGCTTTAAGGATCTTACTGCCTAGCACTGGCGTTAGCGTTAATGCGACTAGCGACGAGAAGATCACCGACATCGCAAGCAATACAGAAAACTCGGTAAACAATAGGCCAACCATGCCGTCCATGAACGAGATCGGTAGGAATACCATTACCAATACAAGCGTTGTTGCGATTACCGCGAAGCCTACTTCACGAGTACCTTTATAGGCCGCAAGCAGCGGTGACTCACCACGTTCAATATGGTGGAAAATGTTCTCAACCACCACGATCGCATCATCTACCACCAAACCAATCGACAGGATAAGTGCCATCAAGGTAATCAGGTTGATAGAGAAACCGAAGTAGTACGCGGCAATAAACGACGAGATCAGAGATACAGGTACGGTTACCGCTGGAATAAGTGTTGCACGTGCTTGACCAATAAAGATGTAAAGCACAAGGATAACCAAGCCGCCCGTGATAAAGAGCGTGCTGTAAACCTCAGAGATTGAGCGGTCGATAAAGACAGTTGAGTCATAGTCGACAGCCAAACGAGTACCGTCTGGCAAGAACTTTTGAATTGCTTCGACTTCTTTATGGACTAAGTCAGCCACCTCAAGTGGGTTCGCATCTGACTGAGGCACGATACCCATACTTACGTTAACAACGCCGTCACTCTTAAAGGTCGAGTTCTCGTTTTCTGCGCCAATGTAAACATCCGCTACGTCTTTCAAGTAGATAGGTGTGTTATCAGAGGCACGTTTAACGACTAGATATTCGAAATCTTCCGCTTCAGTGTAAGAACGAGCAGTACGAACCGACATCACAATCGCATCGTTACGTACTTCACCACCTGGGCTTTCAATGTTCTCACTGTTCAGAGCAGAAGTGATGTCCGAGGTAGTAACGCCACGACCCGCCATCTGCGCAGGTTTCAGCTTCACGTACATTACTTTGTACAAGCCACCTGAGATATCCACCGAGCTCACGCCAGAAATCAAACTAAAGCGGTCAATCAACACACGTTCGGTGTAGTCGGTTAACTGCGTTCGGTCCATCTCCGTCGAACTTAAGTTGATGTAGACCGAAGCTTCACCACTACCATTGTTCTTATAAACAATTGGGTCGTCGGCTTCATCTGGCAATGAACGCTGCGCACGAGCTACAGCATCACGAACATCACTCACACCGGTATTGAGGTCGTAACCAAGCTCAAAGGTAATCGTGATACGCGACATACCGTTACGCGTCGTGGATTCGATCTCATCGATACCACTGATTCCGGATAACTGGTCTTCAAGATTAGAGGTTATTTGACTTTCAATGATGGTGGCAGACGCACCCTCATAACGAGTACTGATCGATACCACCGGGCTTTCAATATCAGGCATCTCGCGAACTGCAAGCTTATTGAAAGAGACAATACCAAACACAACCAAAAGCAGACTCAATACGACAGCCGCTACTGGTCTCTTTACAGAAACATCAGATAACAACATTAGTTAGCGCCTTCTTGTGCTGCTGTATTTTCATCAAGTTTAGCTGGGCGATTAACGGCGAGCTCTTGAACCAACACTCCGTCACGCATGTTCACGATACCTTGCACCACGATCTTCTGGCCAATCTCGATGCCCTTGTCGATCACAACTTCGTTATCGATACGCGCACCCAAGAACACTTCGGTACGAGTCGCTTTGTTATCTTCGCCAATAACATAGACGAAACGCTTAGTACCAGAATACTCAAGCGCTTGAACTGGAATGATTGGCGCTTCCACTGGTGGGAAGTCCATATCCGCCGCCACTAACATACCTGGCTTTAGATAATCATTATTGTTGTCGAAGTGGATTCGAACTCGAAGGTTCAAGGTTTCAGCGTTAATACGAGAATCAATGCCTACTACAGTACCAGTGAACTGAGTGTCGCCCCATGCGCTAGTGCGAGCCGTTACTTTCATACCTTTAGACAGTTTAGAAAGGTAGCGCTCCGGGATCTGCAGATCTAATTGCATTACCGATAGGTCATCTAGAGTTACGAGTTCAGTACCTGCTGTCACCATTTTACCGCGGCTAAAGTCGATAAAACCAACAGTGCCCGAGAATGGCGCGCTGATGTGAAGATCTTTCAGATTGGCATTTGCAGCAGCTAAACGAGCGTTGGCAATCTCTACGTTCGTTTTCTGAGCGTCAATTTCAGTTTGCGTGATCGCGTTACGTTTCACTAGGCGTTGAAATTCCGCTAGCTTACGTTGCTCGTCTTTTAGATAAGCTTGAGCCTCTGCAACCGCCGCTTTCGCTTTGTCGTCATCAAGCTGAACCAACATCTGCCCTTTAGTGACATCTTGATTGGCTTTAATGTTGATAGAGTCCACTCTGCCAGCCACTTCAGAAGTGATCATTACCGATTGCTCGGCTTCTAACTTACCGACCAACGAAAGAGATTGGCTAACTTGGTGAATATCAACCTGCTCAGTAACAACAGTGACAGTGCTAGGGCCCATACGTTTAGCAAGTACGGCTGGAGACGCCATAAGAATAGACAAGCTAAGCAGGGTTAAAACAGATTTATGCTTCATAATAATGGTCTGCAAGTAAGTTTGTACCAATCACAGTGAGTAAGTGGTCAGAAATAGCTTAGGGAAAAGCTTGAGAACAAGGCAGCTCTTTTCAACAGATAGTTTCGATAAGTAGTTATTCTACAATCAAAATATCTGACGCTGTTCTCGAGCATTTTAGCAAGCTAAGATGACACGTTATTTACTACGATTGGTATTATTATCTATAAATGAAATTAACCGTATTCTATCAACTGATGAATGCTGTAACGTCAAGAAGTGTAAATCTAGATTAAATTCCATTTACGTTTCATCATGTTTTAGACACATTGAACACAATACAGAAAGCCAGTCACCTCAAGGTGTTACCTATCAGTACGTAAACCTTAGTATAGATGTTCACTTCACGAGCAATATGCGTACTTTTCGCCATCTTTGCCCAAAAAGGCAGCATTTAACACAAAACCATAAGAAAAACCCTTTACAGGTTTAGCGTGTTTGCTATGATGCGCTCCGCACTTGAGAGATGCGTTGGGAAAAACATCTCTTTAGCCTATCCATTATGAGTTAGGAAAAAACACCCTGGAGGGGTTCCCG